>JAGCIP010000124.1 GCA_017648525.1 Clostridia bacterium | reverse complement strand
CGTTTTTTAAGAAATGAACAAAGTTAAGCAACCCACACAAAAACAAGGCGATTTGCCCTTATATTTATTTCATCAAGGCACTAACTTTTGCGCACATAAATATTTAGGTGCGCACTTTGCCGAGCAAAATAATAGTAAGGGCGTTGTTTTTAGGGTGTGGGCTCCAAATGCGGATAGCGTTAGTGTCGTAGGTGACTTTAACGGCTGGAATACTAGCGCAAACGTTATGAAAAGGATAAGCGACGCAGGAGTATATGAACTATTTATTCAAGGCGTTAAAAACCTTGATAGATATAAGTTTGCCGTAACACACAAAGATAAGACTGTGTTAAAAGCCGACCCTTATGCCTTTTTTGCGGAAAAACCGCCAAAAACGGCGTCAATTGTTTACTTTGACGACGGGTATGCTTGGGGAGATGGCGAGTATATTGAAAACCGAGCGTTGCCTTATAAAAAGCCTGTAAATATTTACGAAGTAAATCTTGCGTCTTGGAAACGAAAGGAAAACGGAGAGTTTTATTCATATACGGAAATTGCAAAAGATTTAACTAAATACGTTCTTGATATGGGTTATACTCACGTTGAGTTTATGCCACTTTCAGAATATCCTTTTGACGGGTCGTGGGGGTATCAAGTTACGGGGTATTACGCACCGACTTCTCGGTTTGGCTCTCCAAATGAATTTAAGTATCTAATTGACACGTTACATCAAAATGGTATTTCTATAATACTTGACTGGGTGCCTGCTCATTTTCCAAAGGATGAACACGGACTGTTTGAGTTTGACGGCACGCCTTGTTATGAAAATCAAGGTTGGGATAGGCAAGAAAACAAGACGTGGGGTACGAGATTATTTGATTTAGGAAGAAATGAAGTTCAAAGTTTCTTAATATCAAACGCCTTGTATTTATTTGAAAATTTTCATATAGACGGCTTACGTGTAGATGCAGTTGCATCAATGCTCTATCTTGATTACGATAAAAAAGATGGCGAGTGGATACCGAACGAATACGGCGGAAACCACAATTTAGAATCCATTGCTTTTTTCAAAAAATTAAACACGGCGGTGTTTGAAAAAAATCCTTATGCACTAATGATTGCAGAAGAATCTACCGCCTTTTCAATGATTACAAAACCCGCAAGCGAAGGCGGGCTTGGGTTTAATTATAAATGGAATATGGGTTGGATGAACGACACGCTTACATATATGGATAGCGACCCTTATTTTAGGTCGGGAATGCACGATAAACTTACCTTTTCTATGTGTTACGCCTTTTCGGAAAATTACGTTTTGCCTATTTCTCACGACGAAGTAGTGCACGGCAAAAAATCTTTGCTTGATAAAATGCCGGGTAGTGTAGATAGTAAGTTTGCTAATCTTAGGGCATATTTAGTTTATATGTTTGCGCATCCTGGTAAAAAACTCAATTTTATGGGCAACGAATTCGGGCAATTTAAGGAGTGGAATTTTTCGGAAGGTTTGGAGTTTTTTATGTTAAAGTTTGATTTGCATAAAAAATTAAAAGATTACAACAAAGAAATTAACTTTATTTATAAAAATACGCCTGCGCTTTACGAGATAGAAGATTCTTGGCAGGGTTTTCAATGGATAGCAGTTGACGAGCGTGATAATAACGTAATTGCCTTTAAGAGAATTGACGAAAACGGAAACGAACTTATTGCGCTAATGAACTTCTCTGGTTATACCTTTGAAAAATATAGATTAGGCGTTGATAAAGGCGATTATAAAATAATATTGTGTTCGGACGATAAAAAGTTTGGGGGGCAAGGTAGGGTTACTAGAAAGACTATTAAATCAGTTAAAAAGCCCGCACACCAAAAAGAAAATTCAATTACGATAAAATTACCCGCATTTACGGGAATGTATTTACTAAAAAAATTTAGATAAATTTTAGGAGAATTTTTATATATGATGAGAAAGAAAAAATGTGTGGCAATGTTACTTGCCGGTGGACAAGGCAGTAGGCTATATGCTTTGACAAACAATATTGCTAAGCCCGCCGTATCGTTTGGTGGAAAATATAGAATTATTGATTTTCCGCTATCAAACTGCGTAAATTCCGGTATCGATACCGTTGGTGTACTTACGCAATATCAACCTATGATATTAAATTATTATATAGGCAACGGACAGCCGTGGGATTTAGACAGAACTTTTGGTGGCGTGCGAATTCTCCCGCCGTATCAAGGTAAAAACTCGTCTGACTGGTACAAGGGAACTGCAAACGCTATTTATCAAAATTTGCGTTATATTAAGCAATATAATCCTGACTACGTCTTGGTTTTGTCTGGCGACCATATATACAAAATGAATTATTCGCTTATGATAAATTATCATATTTTGAACGACGCCGACTGTACTATTGCTACG
>JAGCIP010000123.1 GCA_017648525.1 Clostridia bacterium | reverse complement strand
ACGTTCAAACATTTTTGGGATATAACGTTCTTCAAAATCCTGTTTGATATATTTTTCATAGAACGTTTCTTCGTTCATAATCCCACGCTGTGACAAATAGCGATAAACGTAGGTATAATAGAACAATGACAAATTATCTTTAATATAATAGTTTGATTTCTTCTTATTATTCTCATCATTGATGGGTGATTCTTTCTCAATAAGTTCAATATTTCCAAGCCTTTCCAACACGTCTGCAAACGTGGATGATTTATCTATCCCTGATGCGTTAAAAATATCGTTAAATTTGTAAAGACCTCTTGCAATCGTTTCAAAAACAACGTTTGCATTATTAACCTTCGACATTTCGTTCTTTAAGTAAAAATTAATTTCACTTTCCAAACGTGAATTTACAGCCGTAATCAAATGTATTATATTCTCTTTTACAGATGACTTACTATCTATTAATTCATTATAGAAAGGAATACCACCGAAAACACTATATAATCTTACCTTATCTTCATTAGAAAAACCAGGATAGAATTTCGCAGAATCGTAATAATCCATCGGCTTAATATCTAACGAAAGAGCAATTCGACCATATAAAGGATTTTGGTTGTCTAATAACGATTTCATTACGTCTAAATAAGAACCACATATAATCAACTTCAATTTAGAAGTATCCTTATACTTGTCAATTAACGATTGTAAAATACTGTCAATTCCTTCAATAATTTTATACAAATAAGGATATTCGTCTAACACTACGACAAGTTTTTTCTTTTTAGAATAAACAAACAAATATTCTAATACTTTTTCAAAGGAAGTAAAATCAGGCTTTGGAAAATTTAACTTTTCAGCCATAATCTCCGATAACCCTTCTATATTGTTTTTCTCTGTTGTTTGCTTACATTCATAATATAAAACGGTTAATTTACTTCCTTTTAAGCTCTGCTTAATGAGTTCGCTTTTCCCTATTCTACGACGACCATAAACGAGCGCTGATTGAAAATCTAAACTCTCATATAACTTTTTAAGTTGCGTTATTTCTCTTTCTCTGCCAATAAATCTTTTCACAGCATCCTCCCTTGACACTTTTACTCGGTTAAATCCGACTAATCTATTTTCGAGTAAAATATATCTGATTTTTTCTATTTGTCAAGAAATATTTTAAAAAAAGTGAATTTGGTGCGCTTTTCTTACAAAACAATATTTTAAGATATTATATTACAAATATTGATTTCGGGGAAATTTGGGGGGAATCTTGCTTTTTTCTTACTAATATCAAAAGGCGGAAGCAAAAAAAGTAAAGCTTTACTAATGATTTTAGCGCATTTACTACCCAAAACACTACCCAAAAACTTCGGAAAAAGTTTTTTTGGGAGATATAAAAGCATAAAAAAAGGGCGTTTTTAAGCATTTTTTGCCTAAAAACACCCGTTTTTGGTGTGAAGGATGGGACTTGAACCCACACGGATAACCATACGCCCCTCAAACGTACGCGTCTGCCAATTCCGCCACCCTCACGTTTTAGCCTTTATATATTACTCAATTTTTTGGCGTTTGTCAAGAATATTACCGTATAATTTTTTATATTTTTCAAAAGTTTTTTTGATTTTACTTAAATACTCTTTAGTTTCATTAAAGGGTATGCCTTTAAGCGTTTTTCCGTCTTGGCTCTACTCTTTATTTTTCAACCAACTCGACACGTTTCCTTCCCCTGCGTTATAGGCACAAATCACCGTGTTTATATCGCTAAATTTAACCGATAAATAATTTATATAAAAACAGCCAAACTTTATATTTGTCCTTGCGTCTTTTAGGTCATATTCTTTAACGCCGTTTAAATTCGCTATATACTCGCCCGTGCTACTTGTAATTTGCATAAGCCCTATCGCCTTTTTGCTACTTACGGCGTGTGCGTTAAAATCGCTTTCAACCTTTATGAAAGCGCAAATAAGCGACGGCTCTATACCGAACACGCTAGCGTTTTCAATAATTTCTTCTCTATATTTTAACGGATAAACCACTTTCATTAAGCATAGATACCCGTAAAACAATACCACGAGCAACCATATTGACACTATAACAAAGGTCAACCCTTTATATAATACTCTTAAAAAACCTTTTCTCATAAACCGTCTTATAACAGTTTACGCTTTTAGTTTGTTATTTATTTACAAGCCGTTAATTTTAACTAATTACTTAATAAGTTTTTGGATGTATAACGTGTTCTTCTTTAATGTCTGCACCCGACCATTTTTTATCTTTTAAAATCCTTGCACGCTGAACGGATTTATTGCCGTATTTTTTTCTTATTCCGTCAACAACCAAGTCTAACCTGTCTTGCTTTTCGTCTTTTTGGCGATTTTCACTTATAACTAACTGTTCCGTCCCCATTGTAAAATCACACACGGTTATACCAACTCCACGCACGGGGCGTTCCCAAGCGTAAAGTTCTTCAAACAGTTTATATCCCGCCTTTGCAATTTCCGCCCCCGAACGGGTTGGCTTATCTAATTTCATTTGTTTTCCACAAGTAAAAAGCCCGTTGTCAGTTACGGTAAGTTTAACGGTTTTCGCCCTACCTAACCCACTCTCACGTAGTCTTGATGCAACGCTTTCTGCTAATAGCAATATAAGGGTTTTAACTTCTTCAAAAGTATAATTATCTTTATAATCGGTAAGGCTATTGCCGATACTTTTAACGTCGTCTTCACGGTGTTTTCCGTCAACAACCGAAATGTCTTCTCCGTTTGCAAATCTATGCAAAGTTTCGCCCCACACGCCAAGTGCGGAAACCAAAATTTTCTTGTCGGTTGTAGCGATATCGCCTATGGTGTGTATACCCATTAGGTTTAATTTTTGCTTGGTTGATTTTCCGACGTAAAGCAGGTCTTCTGCTGGCAATTTCCACACGCAATCCTTATAATTTTCGGGCGTAATAACCGTGATTGCATCTGGTTTTTTCATATCAGAGCCAAGTTTTGCAAAAACCTTGTTATAACTCACCCCTATACTGACGGTAACACCTATTTCGTTTTTAACGGCTAAACGGATTTTTTCTGCAATTTCTTCGCCACTACCCATAATTTTTAGGCTATCGGTAACGTCTAGCCAACACTCGTCTATACCGAAACTTTCGATATGGTCGGTATATCTTTCGTATATTTTTCTAACAGCGTTTGATATTCGCTGATAAGCGGGAAAATCGGCGGTAAAAGTAATTAAATTACCCGCACATTTATTACGTGCTTGCCACAAAACTTCCCCTGTTTTTACGCCAAAACTTTTTGCTATTTGGTTTTTTGCTAAAACTATCCCGTGCCTATCTTCAACGTTACCACAAACAACCACGGGAACGTCTTTACACTCGGGGTGTTTTAACAGTTCTACCGACGCATAAAAATTATTCAAATCGCTATGCAAAATAGTTCTCATATCAATCTTTCAACAAACCAAATTTCTTTTTCTTTATCGTAATATATAAACCGTTCTAATCCTAAAATCTTAACCGTAAATCTCTGCATTAAAATTCCAGCCGAACGGCATGGGGCGCTCTCTCTTATTATAATTTTATCTATATAAATTTCCCGCCCGTCTTTCCACCAAAATTTAAGCGGAATTATTCCACCGCTTTTTGAAAATTCAACGGCTACACGCACAAATATTTTTTCATAAACCATAAAAATATTTTGCGTTTATATGGGGTTATTATACTGAATTTATTTCTCAACCTTACTTGAAACTAGTTTATCACCTTGATAAATAAGTTCTAACTTAAAAAACCTTTTACTTTCTTCTAATAAACGAAAAAATATCTTGTCGCCTTCCCAAATAGGTAAATCGTAAATTTTTTCTTTATCTATCCACACTAATTCACCTTCGTCACAATCATAATCTATCTCGCCAAGATATCCTCTCGCCGTGAATAAATGCATATATTCTGTTCCGTATAAATCCGAAACAAAAGTGATAATCCCACGGTATTCTAAATTTAAGGGAGTTACACCCGTTTCTTCTTTAATTTCACGTATTACCGACTGAAGAATACTTTCTCCGTCCATAATTTTACCGCCAACGCCCACACATTTATCTTTATTTATATCGTTTTTCTTTTTTATGCGGTGCATCATTAGATACTTGCCGTCTTTTTCAATATAGCAAAGTGTTGTGTTAACCATTTTTTTACCTTTAATTATTGTAAATAAGCATAACACATACAATCAAAAATGTCAATTAAAGCAATTTATTAAGTTTTCCCATCTAAACTATATTAAAAACAATTATTTGGCGCTGTATTTGACAATAATCCTCTTTTTACGGCATTTTCCCCTTGTAAGTGCCAACGACTTGGCTATATAATCGTATTTACCGTGATAAAATTT
>JAGCIP010000122.1 GCA_017648525.1 Clostridia bacterium | reverse complement strand
AGGCGTGTGTTCGGTCCTCCACAAGGTTTTACCCCTGCTTCAACCTGCTCATGGATAGGTCATCAGGTTTCGGGTCTACGACATGCTACTTAACGCGCACTTAGCACTCGCTCTCGCTTCGGCTCCGTGGCTTTACCACTTAACCTCGCAACACATCGTAACTCGCCGGCCCGTTCTACAAAAAGTACGACATCACACTCGTGTGGTGCTCTGTCTGCTTGTAAGCATACGGTTTCAGGTTCTTTTTCACTCCCCTCCCGGAGTTCTTTTCACCGTTCCCTCACGGTACTATACTCTATCGGTCACATGGTCGTATTTAGCCTTACGAGATGGTCCTCGCTTATTCCGACAGGATTCCTCGTGTCCCGCCGTACTCTGGATACTCCCTCCTCTTAAACAGTTTCACTTACGGGGCTTTTACCCTCTTTCGCCGTGCTTTCCAACACTGTTCAGTTACCGTTTTTGATGAATTATGGAGTCCGTCACCCCGAACGTATTACTACATTCGGTTTGGGCTCTTCCGATTTCGCTCGCCACTACTTTCGGAATCGTTGTTTTACTTTCTTTTCCTCTGGGTAATTAGATGTTTCAGTTCCCCAGGTTCCCTTCATTACGCTATGTATTTACGTAATGATACCATAACATTACTTATGGTGCGTTCCCGCATTCGGATATCTACGGATCAATGTTCATTTGCAACTCCCCGTAGCTTTTCGCAGCTTGTCACGTCCTTCTTCGGCGCCATGTACCAAGGCATCCTCCTGTATGCTCTTTGTAGCTTGATCTTTCTCAAAATTGCATAAGCAATTCCGTCGAATTTACTTTATTTTTTTTCCTTGACTATACTCGACTACTTTTTAGTGAATGATTTCCTACGTTCTTTTTCGTATTAACCTTTCTTAAAAAATTTTTTTAGTCTTTCTTGCTCTTTTTTGCCTTAATGTACTAATTTTTATTAAGTCTTTCTCGTTTGATATTTTCAAACTTTTCTCTCTATGCAGTTGTCAATCTACTGTTCTTTGACTACGGTCAAAGTCGGATTTTTTACTTAAAAATTTCCGCAAAAACACGCGCCACCTGAAACGGTAGCCTATACATATTATCAAATATCAAATTTTAAGTCAAGCATTTTACAAAAGTTTTTCTACATTTTTTTAAATTTTTTTTAGCCCTTTTTTTCACACGCAAAACATTATATATATTTAGCATATAAGGCGGCTATTTAGTGCAATTTATCTTGCTTTTTTATTGATTTTTGCTTTTTGCGGTGTTATAATAATTTTAGGTGAATATTATGGATATTAAATTACAATGTGAAAATGCAGTTAAAGAACTGATAGAAGTGGCAAAACTTAAAAAAGGCGACATTTTGGTAGTAGGTTGTTCTACTAGCGAAGTGGTCGGCTCTAAAATCGGCACAAACTCTAACCCAGATACGGCTGGTGAAATTTTTGACGGAATTTTTTCCGTTCTCAAAAAGAAAGGGATTCATCTTGCCGTTCAATGTTGCGAACACCTAAACAGAGCAATAGTTACCGAAAGGGATGCTCTTCCTTTTGCCGAGCCTGTAAACGTTGTTCCGCAAAAGAAAGCGGGCGGTTCGCTCGCAACAGTTGCTTATTCAAAATTTAAAAATCCAATTGTGGTTGAAGAAATTAAGGCAAATGCAGGAATGGATATAGGCGACACCTTTATAGGTATGCATCTAAAGAAAGTTGCAGTCCCCGTAAGGCTTTCCGTTAAGCAAATTGGAGAGGCACATTTAACTTGCGCTAGAGTTCGCCCCAAATTTATCGGTGGAATAAGAGCAATATATAATGAAGAGTTGTTATAAATCGAAAAAAAATATCCGCCCAAGGCAGATTGCCTTGGGCGGTTTTATCTTTTGTGTATTTATAAAAACAAATTAGTCTTTATACTCGGTTGTGTAGTTATCAAAATAACCTTGAATCCAAATAATCGGTGTTCCTTTATCGCCCGAGCCTGAAGTTAAGTCACAAAGAGAACCGATAAGGTCGGTTAATCTTCTGGGGGTAGTACCCATTTGACCAACAACCGTGCTGTCTTTTTTAGCGATTTCGTTCTTGATTGCTTCTTTCAAAGCGTCTCCTTTCAAATCCTTAAAGTCGTTATCTGCAAGATATTTAAGTTTAAGTTCGTTAGGCGTGCCGTCTAACCCTGCCGTGTAAGCAGGAGAAACAACGGGGTCTGCAAGTTCCCAAATTTTACCAACGGGGTCTTTGAACGCACCGTCGCCATAAACCATAACTTCTACCTTTTTGCCGGTCGCCTTAAACAATTTTTCTTGAATAGCATCAACGATAGGTTGACAATCACGCGGGAAAAGTTTAACCGAATCTTCGGTAGATTTATTTGAGCCGAGTAGACCGTAGTCTTGATTATAGCCACTACCGTTGACGGAGGCATTCAACACTTCGTCTAAACCTATTACAACGTTAGCACCAGCGCTCTTTAACAAGCGTTTAGTGCGTGCTCTAGTGTGAATATCACAGCAAAGAACGTTTTTAGTATAATCTAAAATCGCCTTGGGGTTGTTTGCAAAAATAATTTCGCATTCAGCGCCTTGTTCTTCTATAAGATTTCTATAATATTCAACGTAATCAACGCCCGTGAAGGTGTGTTTCTTGTAACCGAAAAGTTCACGATACTTACTTTCGGTCAAAACGTCGGTGTAAGGATTAACACCCTTTTCGTCAAGCGCATCAAGACTAACCAAGTGGTTACCAACTTCGTCCGACGGATAAGAAAGCATTAACACGATTTTCTTTGCGCCGTTTGCTATCCCTTTAAGACATACTGAAAAACGGTTTCTTGAAAGAATTGGGAAAATAACGCCCACCGTTTCTCCACCGAGTTTATTTTTAACGTCTGTTGCTATATCGCTAATTGACGCATAGTTGCCCTGCGCTCTTGCAACGATTGCTTCGGTCATTGCAACAACGTCTTTATCGTGAAAAGCAACGCCTTCCACCTTTGATGCTTCTAAAACTGAATCGGTAACGATTTCAACTATATCGTCCCCACTCTTAATTATAGGTGCTCTTACACCCCTTGAAACTGTACCAAATAAACGGCTCATCTTTTTAACTCCTTTATGTCAGGAAATTTATTACGCTATATATCATAATGATTAAAGAAAAAATGTCTAATATTTTTTCACACTTTGATATTAGAATTTCTTATATCCCAAATAAATCACCCGACCGTAATACAATCGGGTGGTTATCAACTATTTAATAAATTCTTCAAAAGCGGTTTTTAATTCGTTAAACTTTTTCAACGCTAGTTTTTCATTTTCCGCCTTTATCGAGTAATAAACTTTTAGTTTAGGCTCTGTTCCGCTTGGACGAATACAAATAAAGCTCCCGCCGTCCAACTCGTAATATACGGCGTTGGTTTTGGGGCTATCCATTTGTTCTTCCCCACCACCTACTATTTTTCTAATCGATTTAGAATAATCTCTAGTTGCAACAACTTTTACGCCTGCTATATCATTAACTTCTACGGTTTTCATTTTATCAACCACGGCGTTCATTTCTTTCATTGCGTTTAGCCCGCCATACTTAATCGAAACGTTGGTGTCGAAAACGTATCCGTACTTTGCGTATAATTCTTGTAGTCTTTGATAAATCCCTACGCCGTTATATGCGTAATAGCAAACCATTTCCGCAAACAACATGCTTGCAACTACCGCATCTTTATCTCTACAATGCGTTCCACGTAAATATCCGCAACTTTCTTCAAAGCCGAACAAGTATTTGCGAGCACCCGTGTCGTCCAACTGCTTTATCTTTTCGCCGATAAACTTAAACCCTACAGGCGTTTCGATAAGTTCCACCCCGTAATCGTCGGCTATAAGTTTTGCCATACTCGTTGAAACGAAACTCTTTACCACAAAGCCTTTGTCATTAAGTTCTCCACGCTCTTTCAACCGCCTTAAAACGTAATCAAGCAATAAAATTCCCGACTGATTGCCCGAAAGTGCAACGAATTCACCCGCATCATTACGAACTGCCACGCCAAGTCTATCGCAGTCAGGGTCAGTACCAAACACCACGTCAGCCTTGTTAACGTCCGCCATTTTAATGCCCAAGGTTAATGTTTCCTTTACTTCGGGATTAGGAACTTCAACCGTAGAAAATTCGGTATCTTTTTTAGTTTGTTCGGGAACGAGCATTACGGATATACCCATCTTTTTAAGTATGGTCGTTACGGGAACGTATCCGCTACCATGCACGGGAGTATATACGAGTTTTATCGTTTTGCCAACCTTTTTAACTTGCTTTGGCGAAAGACAAAGTTTCTTTATGGTCTTATAATACTTTTTGTCAAGTTTAGAAGAAAGTACTTTAATCTTTTTACCTTGATTTTCGTCGTATAAAATTTTATCCGAAAGGCAGTCGCCTATCTCGTTGATATATTTAACTACTTCTTCGGTTGCTTCGGGGGACATTTGCGCACCGTCTTCCCCATAAACTTTATAACCGTTATATTCTTTAGGATTGTGACTTGCTGTAATCATTATACCCGCAACCGTTTTCAATTCTCTTACCGCATAAGACAACATAGGAACGGGGTGTACGTCGCTAAACACGTAAGTTTTTATTCCGTTAGACGCCAACACTATTGCCGATTCATAAGCAAACTGAAAGGACATTCTTCTCGTGTCGTAAGAAATTACAACGCCCTTTGCCATTGCCTTTTCACCAAGCGACTTAATATACTCTGCTAGACCTTGCGTCGCTCTTTTTACGGTGTACACGTTCATCATATTCGTGCCAAGCCCGATTAAACCACGCATTCCCGCCGTACCAAACTCTAAATCTTTGCCAAATCTATACTCTATCTCTTTTTGGTTATCCTTAATATCGACAAGTTCTTTAACTTCCTTATCGCCAAGTTTACTAGATTGTAACCAACTATTATATAAATCCATATACATAAACGAATTTCTCCGCTAAATATTTATTTTGATAACTGTTACATTATACATAATTATATAGAGATT
>JAGCIP010000121.1 GCA_017648525.1 Clostridia bacterium | reverse complement strand
TGCGGTAAGTGTATTGAGCCTGATAAAAATTACAAAATCATAAAAATTACTAAAATTATTGAAGATTAAAGAGTGAGCACAGCAACTTTGCTGTGCTCTAATCATTTATAACGTCAGTTTTATTTATCTGTTAATGAATAACCTTTTGATACTTTTTGTTTAATGTCGTCCGTTATGGCGGCATAGTGTTTCTTTGTCGTATTAACGTCTTTGTGTCCTAAACAAGCAGCAACTGCGTAAATATCTCCGGTTTGTTTATATAAATTAGTACCAAACGTGCTACGAAGTTTGTGGGGAGTAATTTTTTTGAGCGGGGAAACGATTTTGGCATATTTCTTAACTAAATCTTGCACGGCACGAGTGCTAATTCTCTTGTCTTGTAAGGATAAAAACAATGCTTTTTCATCATTTGAAGCTTGTTTGTTGTTGATTCGCACATCATAATAGTCGTGTAGAGCAGAGGCAACTTCGTCGTTAAAATATAAGACGCTACGATTTCCGCCTTTTCTTGTAACAACAAAACTATTAGTATTAAAGTCAACGTCGTCTATATTTAACCCAACAAGTTCACTTATACGGACGCCCGTACCTAAAAATAGGGTAATAATGACACAATCTCTAATTTTTGTTGCATTGTGAAACCTTAATTGCTTTCCTGTTAAACCAGCGCCAGTCTCAACGGTATGCAAAATACCGCTAATTTCATTAACTTTTCCATTAGAATCAAGGCGTATTATCTCTTTTTCATGAATTTTGGGCATCATTACCTTTGACGGAGTGTTGGCAGGTAAAGCATTTTTATTAAAGAAATACTTATAAAAAGCACGCAGGGTAGAGAGCTTTCTTGCTTTTCCCGTTTCGGTACAACGTTCTTGCTTACCGTTTATTGTATAATTGCTCAAATAACTTAAATAATACTCAAAATCTGATGCGCATAATTTTGCTAAATCGTCAAATTCTATTCCGTCAATGGGCTTATTTTTAAATATTTTTTTTGTTAAAAAATCAAAAAAAACACGCAAATCGTAGGCATAGTTTAAACTTGTCAATGGCGAAGTTCTTAACTCTACGCCAACAAAGAAATCCCTAACGTAATAGGGCAATGTGTCAACAATTGCGTCTAGACGATTTATGCACGAAATTTCACGTTCTTCAAAAAAATTTTTCTTACTCATAAATTTATTATAATCAATATAGGGCAAAATGTAAAGTGCTTAGATAAAATTTTATAGCAATTTGGTCTAAAATAAACACGAAACTGCAAATTTATAAAAACTAGGGGATATAAACACAAATATTTAACTATGCGCAAAACACGACTTTTACGCATAGTTAAACATAAAAATAGCAAAGAAAGTGGGTTTTTAGTTTCATTAGTATTTTATTAGTGATTTTTAATATGATTTTATTTAACACAATAAATTTATTTATATTTTTTATTGCAACTCTTGACTTAATAAAAAATTTGTAGTAAACTTTAATTATAAAAATTATCTGGAGTGCTTATGGAACAAAAAGCCATTAGTAGTGATTTAATTCGTGGTCATATTGATACGATTATTTTATACGCCCTTCAAAACGGCGATAAATTTGCGCAACAAATTAGCGACAGTATTGATGAAAAAAGCAATAATTCCTATCAAATAAATCAAGCCACTCTATACAGTTCTCTTAAAAGACTTGAAAGTTTAAAACTTGTAAAGTCATATTGGAACGATTCTGAAAATGGTCGTCGCAAATATTTTCAACTAACTGATGCTGGACGTGAAACCGTTCAACAAAATTTATCAAGTTGGTCTTATTCTCGTTCGATTATTGATAAACTTATGGATTGCGAACCAACACCCGTTTATAGAACGCAAGTTGTTGAAAAAGTTGTAGAAGTTGAGAAAATTATTGAAAAACCGGTTGAAAAAATTGTTGAAGTCGTTAAAACGGTTGATAAATCCCCCGTTGACGACAAAATACTCAATTCACAACCTGATAATTTAGAAATAAATTTTAGAAGTGTTTTAGATGGATTAATTAAATCTACCGCTAAAAACGAGCCTAATAACGATAATAAACCTATTGAAATACAACCAATAATTAAAAACGACGCTGTAAAACCTGAAAAATATACCGAAAAAGTTGAAAAGCCTGTCGAAGTTCAAAAATTTAACGAAGAAATTAGTTCAACAAGTAAATCACACTCGATTGTTACAATCGGAAAGATTGATTTTAGCGATTTGTCGTTAAAAGCTAAAAAAGAAGGTTTTAAGTTGCGTATTTCATCAAGAGATTCGCACGTCGAAAAAGGCAATTTACTTGTTAATAAGCTTAATTTGCTAACTTCAACTTTTACCTTTATTTTATCAATTATTGCTATTTTTGCATTTAAATTTGGTTTTTCGGATAATATTAATTATGACAACACCTTGTTTTTAGTTTCTTTGTTGTTTTTAACAGTATTCCCACTTGTTAACGCAATAAAATTCAAAGTTAAACCGTTAAAAACAATAAAAAACAACCTTGGTTTTGACTCTTTTTTACTATCTATTATCGTTGTATTTAATTTAACGTTAATTACTTTTGCAATAAACCTTTTGTGCAACGTTGATTTTTCAAATTTATCGGTTTTAGCTTTCTCATTAATATTACCGTTAATTGTTTATGTGCTTGGTTGCGTTCATTTTTTAACAAAGTGTTTAATTGCAAAGTCTAAAATCTGCAAAATTTAATTAAAATTATATATAAAAAAACGGCTATAAGCCGTTTTTTTGTTTATTAAATATTCATTAAATAATCAATTTCTCTCGGAGTTAACGCCCTAACTTCGCCACGGTTTAGCCCACTCAACGCCAAATCACCGATTTTAATGCGTTTTAAGAAGTCAACGTTATTATTTACCGCCTCAAACATTTTACGTACTTGTCTATTGCGACCTTCGGTAATTGTTACGTGTAATTTTGAACCACTTTTTAAGGTTTCAACAATTCTAACGTTACACTTGTTAGTTTTTACACCATCTATGTAAACGCCGTTACGTAGTTTAATTAAATCTTCGTCTGAAACGGGTTTTTCGGTTTTAACTAAATAAGTTTTAGGCACTTCGTTCTTTGGATGTGTTAATTTAAATGTTAGATCACCGTCGTTAGTAAGAATTAAAAGACCTTCCGTATCATAATCAAGTCTGCCAACTGGAAATAATCGTTTGTTATTGTTTGGCAATAAGTCCATAACGGTTTTTCTACCCTTGTCGTCTTTTACCGTACAAACGTAGCCTTTGGGCTTATTCATTATATAATAATCATATTTTTTAACAACGTTTACTAATTTTCCTTTAACTGTAACGCTATCTGAAGATATATCAACGTCATCACCAGGATTACAAACCCTGCCGTTAATTTTAACAACACCTTCAATAATTAATTCGTCTGCAGCTCTACGTGAACAAACACCACTATACGCTAAAAATTTATTTATTCTCATATTAAACCAACTATATTTTTATTCACTTAATATAGTATAGATTTTTTGTTCAAAAATCAAGTTATTTTCACAATAAATTTTAACTAACCCTATTTCTTTTTGTAAATCTTCTATTTCGTTAATTGTGGCAGGATAATCATATTCGACCATAATTTTCTCTTTTTCGCTTGAATTTAAGGGCAAAACAACGTCTTCTTTAACTATTAGTGGAATATTTTCGTCATTAAAGGTAGTAAAGCCTATTACGTTATCACTTTCAACAATTTTAACGTTTTTATAAGAATTAAATTTTTCAGTTAATAATTCCTTACTCTTTTCAAACATTGGCGGACAATTTAATACTACACAAATTAGTTCCATACCGTCTTTAACAGCGCTACTAACTAAACATCTGCCCGCTTTTTTAGTGTAACCAGTTTTGATACCTGTTGCGCCGTCAAATTCATTTAACATTTTATTCTTATTTATTAAAAGTCTTACAGTATTGCGAGTTGTAAATGGTATTCTCACCTTTTTGGTCCCAACAATTTCTCTAAAATCTTCATTTTTCATAGCATAACAAGAAATTTTAGCCAAATCGTACGCCGTCGTGTAATGATTGTCGTTGTGTAGTCCGTGCGGATTAACAAAATTACTATTCTCTGCGCCTATCTTTTTGGCGGTAAGATTCATTAATTCAGCAAAACTTTTAATACTACCACTACAAAAAACAGCAAGAGTTTCCGCACAATCGTTTCCAGAGCGCAACATTAAACCATATAACAAATCCTTTACTGTTAATTTTTCACCTTTTTCAAGGTAAATACTAGAACCTTCAATACCAACGGTTTTTTCGGTAATAGTAACTTCATCTGCTAAATTACAATTTTCAATAACCGTAATTGCTGTCAGTATCTTGGTCGTACTTGCCATATATTTTTTGTCATGCGCATTAACTTGATGTAATACTCTCATAGAATTTATTTCCATTACAATCTCAGCAGTGGCAGATTGCGCAAAAACATTACTAGTTTTCATATTAAAACAAGTAAACACTAACACAAATATTGACAAGAAAATTAATAAACTTTTTCTAGTCATTAGTTTCATCTTTTAGCCCTACAATAAAATCGCTTGCTTTATCAAGTAGTTTCTCATACGCACCGTCTGCAACCGATATTAACCTATAACTTCCGTTATCTTTGACTAAAAAGCCACACGGTTTTACTGAAACTATTGCTCCGTTACCCGCCGAATATGGCAAATCAGAGCCTTTTTTAAATATGTTAACCTTTCCATATTCTCCACCACCCGAAAGAACACCCACGGTGATTTTTGACACCGGAATTATATAATCGCCTTCATTAGTTTTTAATGGCTTACCGATAACGGTATTTGCATCAACTAGTGCACTAACGTTTTTTAGGGCGGTTTCTATTGCTTTGTTAATTTTGTTGTTTTCTGTATTTAATTGCATAAAATGTTTTCTCCAATAAAATCTTTATTAAACTTATCGTTACCATAAGTAAATTAAAAACAAAGGTTGCGTTAATTTTAACACAAAACAAGTCTTTTTCTTCGTAAACGTTTATAGCGCTATTAAATTTTACGTATGGTTTTGAGTTTTCTAAAAACCACTCAACGTATTGGGTGACAAAATTAATACTCCAAGCCGTTGATAACGACGTTAATATACTTTCTTTATTTCCCAAATCAATTTGCATAAAAAGTCTTATTACGTGATAATCTTTTAATGGTTTTATTTTGTTTTTTACATCAAAAATTTTATCGTTTGTAATTATAATTGCTTTTCTTTTACTTAAATGAATTGCTATTCCTTCGTTGACCTTTTCGACGTATCCGTAAAACAAGACGAATAGATTAAAAAGTCTAATCTTGTATAATATTTTTTTTGCGTCTTTAGTAAAAGCCACGTCAATTCTTATAAATATAGGAAAAATTAGCAAAATATAAGTTAAAATAACTATTGTTAACACTATTTTAATATTTGCAGTTAAATTTTTTATATACAAAAAAAGCACCCATTTGGGTGCTTTTAATATTGTATAAATTAGATTTTATCAACTTCTTCTCCAACTAAAAAATCAGGGATTTCTTCTTCGTTAATATCGGGCAGTTCAAAATCATCTACAGCACGTTTATCGTCAATTTTGTCATTTTCAACTGACGTAACGGCAACTTCTTTCTGGGCGTCATCTTCAACGTAAACGTCTTTTCTATATAAATAGCCGTCATCATTAACGTTTCCACGAACAAGTTGAATTTTATTGATTAAATCCTCATAATCAGGCAACTCGTCCAAAGAAGAAATTTGGAAACGCTTTAAGAATTTATCGGTTGTTCCAAATAAAACGGGTTTACCAACGGCATCCTTTCTGCCCACCGGCTCAATAACTCCAAGTTCAAGCAACTTTTGAACTGCATATTCGCTATTACCACGAATTTCTTCTAAATCAATTCTAGTAACGGGTTGTTTATAAGCAATAATAGCGGCAACCTCTAGCATGCTTTTTGATAATTCTTTTTCTTTTATCG
>JAGCIP010000120.1 GCA_017648525.1 Clostridia bacterium | reverse complement strand
ATACTTCGCTTTTAAAATATTTATTAAATTCACGCATACTTTCGTAAAAAATTCTGCGCTTGACTAATTTGTTAGAATAGTAACAACCTATTAGGCCTGATAAAATTAGTAAAATTATAGATATAAAAAGTTTCATAAAGGTAAATATTCTTTATTAAAAATTCCTTTTAGAACACCAGGTACAGCATTAGAATTCAACACAATGTATCTATCAAATAAGTTAGGAATAAATTCATTTTTAGCACAAACTTCATCAAGGCTTCTCGCATGAACACTTGCAACTATCTTAACACCGCTGTTAACGGCATTTTTAACGCATAGCCAGTCGTTTTGAGTAATAAGTTCGTCCGTTATAACTATATTTGGCGACAAAGACCTTAAGGCATATTGAAATGCATAAAGTTTGTTTGAATTCTTAACAACGTCTATATTTTCACCTTTAATCTTGTTAAACTCGCCACGTTCATCAATGATTAGTATCGAATATTGGTTTAATGCGTTTAGTTTTAGCGCCAACTCTTTAAGCATAGTGGTTTTTCCGCAAAACGGCGGAGAAATAATTAGAGAACTAAGAAATTCAGTATTTTGATTAAACAGGTTTGAATAAAACTTATCACAACAACCACTAACTTCATGCGGAATTCTAATATTTAGTGATGAAATGTTTTTAATTGTAACTATATCTTCACCATTAAAAACACACTCGCCTGCTAATCCTATTCTTATTCCGTCGCACGTTGTTAAAAAACCACTACATATTTTATCATTGTAGGCATAAACGGAATACTCACATACTTTAGTCACTATATAATCAATATGCTCTTTTTTACATATAACAGCATTACTCTTATCCTTTGATAAATCGCTTGACAAATAATATCTGTCATTATCGTATGATAATATAACTGGAAAACCTTCCCTTAATCTTATTTCAGTTATCTTGTCCACGTTATTTTTTAATAATTGAATAAGAATATCGTTTGGTAAAAAATCAAAGTTCATATTATATTTTATTAATAGCCTAACATATTTAGAACTTATTAAAGCACAAAAAAACAGACCCAACAAAGTTGAGTCTGTTAAAATTTTTTGATTTAATTAGTCGTTATTTCCTAACATTTCAGCAATAGATGCACCGCCGTTGTCGTCGTCCTTCCATTCACGAAGTTCAACTTCTTCGTCCTTTTGTTCATCTTTACGTTTCTTACCCTTAGAAGATTTTTCTTCATCTTGAGCGGGCTTTTCAACTTCTGGCAACAAAGCCTTGATTGAAAGCGTCATCTTTTCCTTTTCAGGATTGATATCAAGAATCTTCGCATCAACTTCTTGACCAATTTCAAGAGCGGTTACAGGGTTTTCTAACCATTGATTTGAGATTTGAGAAACGTGAACTAAACCGTCAATACCTTTTTCAACTTCAACGAAAGCACCAAAGTTAACCAATCTTACAACTTTACCCTTGACAACGTCGCCAACGTTGTATTTTTCCATAACGTTGTCCCAAGGTTTAGGTTGCAATTGTTTATAACCAATAGAAACACGCTTATTTTCTTGGTCTATTTTCAAAATAATAAATTCATATTGCTTGCCAAGTTCAAGGACTTCAGCACAATCACGGCAACCAGTCCAAGACAAATCAGAAATATGAGCTAAACAGTCAAATCCATTAACGTCAATGAACGCACCAAATGCTGCAAATCTAACGGGTGTACCGAGAACTACGTCACCTTCTTGAATGCTACCAAAAAATTCTGCTTCCTTTTGTGCCTTAATAGCATCTCTTTCAGCCTTTTCAGCTTCTAGAATAACTTTTTGAGAGCCAACGATTTGACGACGAGCGCCCCTAGATTCAACCTTTTCAGCCTTTAATCTTAAGGTCTTGCCAACGTATTTTTCTAAATCCTTAACAAAACCGAGTTTGATTTGTGATGCAGGTACGAATACACTATATCTGCCAAATTCACCGTTAAGACCACCTTTGTTGGTTGATTTAATAACAGCTTCAAAAATCTTACCATTTTTAATTTCTTCAATTTCGGCTTCTTCTTTCATTATGCTTTCCATAGCCTTTTCAGAGAACACGATAGGCGCCTTAGCAATAACCATTACGCGAATCTTTTGTCCAACTTTTTCTTGGTAAGCATCTTTGTTATATTCGCCTAAAATTTCGCTCTTGGGAAGTGATAAATCATCTCTTTTAGCATCTTTAATAGACAAGGTCAAACCGTCGTCTTTTGCAGACGTGATAATAGCGGTAACAATTTGCCCGATTTTTAAGTCTTTGCCGGGTTTAATGTTATCGAAAGCCTTTTCCATTTCAGACTTAAACGACACTTCTTTTGCCGGTGCTTTTACTTCTTCTTGTTCAACCACACTTTCAACGGTTTCCGTAGTGATGATTTCTTCTGTAACTTTCTCCATATGCGAGACTACCTCCTGGAATTGCTCTATCGGAGTCGACGCTCCCGTAACAATTCCTATTTTATTAAAACTTTTTATTTTTTCATAATTAAACTCGTTAGGCGTGATTATACGAAAAACATTTTTACAATTTGCTTTGCAAATATCGAACAATTTTTCGGTGTTATTACTTTTCGCACCGCCCAAAACGAGCACGGCTTCACAGTTTCTCGATAAAATATCCGCTTCTATCTGCCGTCTTTTTGTAGTATAGCAAATTGTTTTGAAAATATCAACTGTTTTTGCGTTACTACGGTCAAAATTTTTAATAATTTTATTAAATTTATTTTCTGGATAGGTTGTTTGAACAACAACACACAATTTATCGGCAATAATAGACGATAAAACTGCGGGATCTTCTGTAATAATCGCACTATTATCACACCAGCCATTAATCCCTACTATTTCAGGATGTTCAGGGTTGCCTATAACAGCAATCTTATATCCGTTTGAATAATGTTTCCTAACGATATCCTGAATATTTTTAACGAACGGACAAGTACCATCAATTACGTTAAGTCCTAATTCTTCCGCTTTTTTATAAGTTATTTCAGGCTCTCCGTGAGTTCTAATCAGTAGCGTTTTTTTAGCATTGTTCTTTGGAATGTCATCTAAAGAATTTATTGTTACAACACCTTTTGAAATTAATTTTTCATTGACGGATTCATTATGTATAATCTCACCTAAAACAAACCCCTCATCAATAGAAAACGCGGCATCAACCGCTCTTTTAACGCCAAAACAGAACCCGCTATTTTTTGCAACTAAAATTTTCATTATATTTATTTACGCTTTCCCTTTTCGGTTATTTCAAGCAGTATTGCATACTGCTCTTTCATCTTCTCGCTAACCTTATCGTCAATAGCCTTAATCACGCCATCATCAAGTTTAACGCCATAATATTCACTTAAATCAAAAGGTTTGCCTATAATGAGTTTTGTCTTTCTAAACATCCTTGCCTTTTTAAGCATCATCATAGGAACAATTTCACATTTTGCTTTCAATGCAAAAACACCAGCACCACCTTTTATTTCTTGAAGTTCGTTTGTTTTTGACTTGTTTCTGGTTCCCTCTGGGAAAATTGCAACCTTTTCATCATTTTTTAAGAGTTTAATAATTTTAAGCAAAGATTTCATATCCGGGCATTCCCTATCAATAGAAATTGCGCCATAAGCAGAAAACGCTTTACCAAGTAACTTATTCTTAAACAACTCGTTTTTAGCCAAAATATGCAAATCTGTATTGCTTGCTCTCATAATAAACAAAAAGTCAAGTGCGGAAAAATGATTACAAACTAATACCGCACCATCTTTTGGCATATTCTCTTTACCGTAAATTTTGCAAGGATATAATAAGTTTAATATGCTAATAGGGATTTTTTTAAAAAAATTCATATCTTAATTACTCACCGATTACAGATAAAACTTTGCCGATTACTTGCTCTATAGTCATAAAAGAAGTATCAATTTCAATTGCATCAAACGCCTTGGTAAGCGGTGCAAAATCTCTTGTTTTATCATTATAATCACGTTGTTCTATTTCCTTTTTAAGTTCTTCAAAGTCTACTTTATGCCCTTTTAACGTCAATTCCTTGAAACGTCTATCAGCACGAACTTCTACGCTTGCGGTAATATAGAACTTATAGTCAGCGTTCGGCAAAACGTACGACCCAATATCACGACCGTCTAAAACACAAGAAGTTTCGCCAGCAATTTTTCTTTGCATTTCAACCATTTTCAAGCGAACGCATTTTAAACTTGATATATTTGATGCCGCCATTGAAACGTGCGGTTCTCTAATTTTTTCAGAAACGTCCACACCGTCTAAAATAGTACGTTGTGCGCCGTCAACGTATTTAACGGTTAAATCTATATCGTTAATAAAGGTCATAACGCCTTGTTCGTCCAAGGTGTCAATACCAAGAGAAAGCGCCTTAATAGCCGTTGCACGGTACATTGCGCCTGTATCCAAATACAAAATGTTCAATTTATTAGACAAACGTTTAGCAATGGTACTCTTACCACTACCAGACGGTCCGTCTAATGCTATACGAATAATTTTATCCATAAAATATTCCTCCTAAACTATTTTAACAATTATTACCAGCAACAAAACCGGTAGAAAATGCAATTTGTAAATTATACCCGCCCGTAAATGCGTCAACGTCTAGTACTTCGCCCGCAAAATACAAGTTTTTAACAAGTTTACTCTCCATTGTTTTGGGGTTAATTTCTTTAACGCTTACCCCACCAGAAGTAACTATTGCCTCGTTAATAACACGCAGTTTTTTAACTGTAAACTTAAGCCCTTTTAAGACATTTATCAACTGACGGCGCATTTCAACCGTTACTTGACTACAGTTAGTTTGCGGTGACAATCTAGCTTGACGAATTACACACTCAATCAAAGTTTTAGGCAACAACGAGCGTAAAGCATAAAACAGCGTTTTATTCGAGTTTTCCTTAAACTCCCTTATCAACCTATTTTCAAGTGTAACAAAATCTAAGGCAGGCTTTAAATCAATCGATATTTCCACGTTGCTTAGCCTATTTATCTTTGAAGAACAAGAAAGAACGATAGGTCCAGAAATACCAAAGTGCGTAAATAGCATTTCACCAAAATCGTCAAAAACTTGTTTACCATCAGTAAAAGCAGAAATTTTTACGTTTTTTAATGATAGACCCTGCATTTCTAAAAAATCACTACCACATAATTCAATTCCAACCAAGGCAGGTCTTAAATCAACTATGCTGTGTCCAAATTTTTTAGCAAATTTGTAACCATCTCCCGTGCTACCAGTCGTTGGGTATGATATACCACCAGTACAAACTATTATAGAGTCGCATAAAACTTCACCATTTCCAGTAGTTACGCCTTTTACTGCGCCACCCTCAGTTATTACGTCTAAAACTTGGGTGTTTAACCTAATATCAACACCTAAATTCAACAAGCATTTTTCCAAGGTTTTTGTAACGTCGCTAGCCTTATCGCTCGCTGGAAAAACTCTATTTCCACGCTCAGTTTTTAATTCTAATCCGTTATTTGTAAAAAAATCAATAGTATCGTATGATGAAAAACTGTTTATGGCACTAAATAAAAACTTTGGATTAGATACCACGTTGTTAAAAAATTCTTGATTAGACACAGATGCCGTTAAATTGCACCTACCTTTACCTGTAATGTAAATTTTCTTGCCTAATTTATCGTTTTTTTCAATCAAGATGGTTTCATTTCCACGCATAGCCGATGCGTAAGATGCAAACAAGCCGGATGCACCACCACCTATAACTACTACTTTACTCACAAAAAATCTCCAAAGTAAACTATTAACTCCAAATAACTATATTATAATATCATTTTACTTTGAAATTTGCAATTAAACTGCGCAAATTGATGCAAAAATTATAGAAATTAATTAATAACATACTAAAAGCGCCAAACGGCGCTTTAGGTTTGATTAAAAATTAAAAACTATATCGCTATACTTATTCATTCTTGCTTTATCAGTTTTATCGTATAAAACAGGTGTAACGGTAATAAACCCTTTTTTAATCCACTCAACGTCGCAATCACTATCGTTTTGATTATGTTCAACAAGTTCACCAACTAATCTATAAGTATTCTCACCCGTCTTTTCATATCTATCGGTGTAAAGTTGCTTGCCAAACTTAGTGATTTTTACACCTTTAAATTCATTTGGTTTACACGGCGGAAAATTTATATTCCACACGTCGCCACGAGCAGAAATAGAATAGAGCTTATATATCAATTTTTCGGCATAACAAGAAAGACTTTCAAAATCACTTTCACCAAGTTCAAATGCAGAAAAAGCAAATGAAACGTAATTAAAAAACGCACCTTCACACGCCGCAGACAACGTGCCAGAATACAAGATGTCTGAGCCAAGATTATGTCCTTTATTTATTCCCGCAACAACTATATCGGTATTAAAATTACCAAACATAAGTTTAGAAATTTTAACACAATCAACAGGCGTGCCAGAAGTTTCAAAAGCTTTAACGCCATCAATTATTGTTTTTTTCCTAATTATTATATCTTTACCAACCGATAATGAGTGCGCACACGCAGACCTGTTGCCGTTTGGTGCAATTACTAAAAGATTATTTCCTTTCGAAAGTTTTTTTGCAAATTTAATTAAACCTTGACTATTTATTCCATCATCGTTAGTTAATAATATATTCATACCGCACCTTTATGCCTGACATAATTATAGTTGATTTAGATTGTTATTTACTACATTTGTTTAATATTGTCTTTATCTTATCCGACCACTTGTAAACGGCAAAAACAACAAATATAGCAAACAAGAAAAACAAACCCCAAAGCAGAATTCCCCACCAAGTATCATATGGTATTAGACTATTGTTTATAGAAAATGCAGATAAAAAAACTGTTACTAACCGAGTAAATAGCACCATATAAAAGTAAAATTTAGAATCAACAGCAACAATACCCGATACAAAACAAAGAGCGTCGTCAGGAAAAAACGGAAATAAAAACATAATAGATAAGAGCAACTCGCTTTTTCCTTCCATCATCTTAACAATTTTATTTAACGTCTTTTCACCTATAACCCACCTAACTATTTTAACGCCAAAAAATTTTCCAACAAAGTGAGCAACCATAGAGCCTATAAAAATGCCGATAAAACTATACACAGCGCACTTTAACGGTCCAAACAATAAAACGCCCACACCTATAGTTAAAAAAGACGGTAAAGGCAACAAAACAACCTGAAGAAACTGAATTAAAACAAAGACAACAACCGCAAAACCACCAAAGCTTTTTATGTATTCTTGAAATTCGTTTACAGATTGAATTTTATCAAAAAAACCACTATTTTTAAGTAAAAATGCAAGCGCAAAGAACACACCGATTGCAATTATAACAATAAACGATAATTTGAAAATAACGGTTTCAGGCTTATTTACAAGCGATAAAATTAAAAAACAAATACTTACGACAAACATAATAATTACACTAATTATTTTGTCCACATTCGCAGTTTGCGTATAAAATTGAAAGGTTTGTAGATATAGCACGGAAAATACAATAACCACACACCCCGCCAAAAACACGGAAACGCAAATAAGTATTTGTTTAAGAAAATCAAATTTACTAATATTATTCATAATAAATTATATTTAGTAAATTTGATATATATCACAAGGATTTATTGCAACTTTTTATATTCATTGACGGCAATCTTGTCGCACTTATTATTATTCTCGTTATCAGAATGCCCTTTGACCTTTATAAAATTAACCACGTGATAATTAGTAAATTCTAATAAACTTTTCCATAAATCTACGTTTTTAACTTCTTTTTTGTCCGCCGTGCGCCAATTATTATCAATCCAGTTATTTATCCAACCCTGATTAAATGCGTCTGTAACGTATCGAGAATCGCTGTATAAATTAACGTTGCACCGTTCTTTTAAGGCCTCTAAGCCCTTGATTACGGCTAATAACTCCATACGGTTATTAGTCGTGTCTTTTTCCGCACCACTAATAATTTTTTCCGCACCATTATACATAAGTATAGCACAATAGCCACCGCTTCCAGGGTTGCCACTACAAGCTCCGTCGGTATATATTTCAACAGTTTTCATAAATTCTCCAATTCAAAAGAACGATTAACACAGGCGTCAATTGCCTTTTCAGTAATATCTTTTAAGCAATTATCCTTAAAAACTTTTACCGCTTCTATAGTCGTTCCACCTTTACTACAAACAGCATCAATAAGTTGTTCAATCGTTTTTTCTGGATTAGCCAAAACCATACGGCCTGCACCTATCATAGTATTTGTTGCAAGAAGTTTAGCATCTTCATAATCAAGCCCGTTTTTAACACCCGCATCAATAATATACTTTAAAAACAAGTAGAAATATGCAGGAGCCGAGCCACTAACACCGGTAACAGCGTTCATTTTATCTTCGCTTAAATTTACAAAACTTGCTAAAGATGAAAAAAGACTATTTACAAAATCCACATCGTCCTTTTGAACAAAATCTGAACTATCTATACCTATCGCCCCACAACCAATTGCACAAGGTGTATTTGGCATACATCTTGCAACTAAAGCTCCGTTAATCACCTTTTTGATTTTTTCCTTTTTAACGCCCGCCATTATCGAAATAAACTTTTGGTTTGATTTAGCAGAATCTTTAATTTCATCTAAGACAGAGTTAAGATTTTGAGGCTTAATCGCAAACAACACAAACTCAGACTCGTTAACTAAATCAAAATTACATTGTGTTGTGTCAACACCTTTTTGTGCCATAATTTCAAGCGCACAAGCATTAACGTCGCTAACTATTATTTGGTTAGAGTTTATAATTTTAGAAGATATTACGCCGTTAATTATTGCGGTTGACATAAAACCCGCACCGATTACACCAAGTTTGTATTTCATTTTACACCTGTATTAACACTTAAATATTCGTTAAATTAATTTTACAATATAAATAATATTTTGTCAATCGTAATTTATTTATGAGTAAATAAACTAATTAAATAAAGCACAATAATTTTCATTATAAGCAAGTAATTTTTCTTGACATTAGCAGTAAATTGCTATATAATGTTATCGTCCTAGGGGAGTGGCTCAATTGGTAGAGCAGCGGTCTCCAAAACCGCCGGTTGCGTGTTCGAGTCGCGTCTCCCCTGCCAAATCTCAATCACAATCGTGGTTGGGATTTTTTATTTTCAAACCATTCCCGCACCCGTCTCCGCCGATTGCTGACTGCTACGTTTCACTACGCAGGGCTTCGCCCGAGTCGCGTCTCCCCTGCCAAAGTAGTATTAAGTTTTCACTTGGTACTATTTTTTATTCTTTAAAACACAACCATCCACAATTTAAATGAAAAAGGTGTACTCCTAAAAAATCGCACACCTTTAATAAAACCTATCTTTTTAATTAATTAAATTATATTTAAAAACAATTAACAAAATACTACTCTACTTCTGGAATTCTACTTATACGCTCATCTTCAAAAACATCACTTTCATCTCTACTTTTCGTAGAAAATTCACTAATAATCGCACCGTCCTTACCCGCTTGAAACCAATGTTTAGTATTAGGATAAAGGGTGTATTGATCTCCTGCGTTAAGCACAATTTCGTGAAAAACCGTAACTTTGGTTTCAGGAATTACCGCCTTAATATCTTCTATACAACCATCACCAGAGACATATAAATACACAACACCTTTTCTACATCTAAAAGTTTCCTCTTTTCCAGAATAACTAACACCATTTTCAATAATATCTGGATGTAAATGTTCTGGACAAGTTTGGAAAGGTCTTAAAACCATTTCTTTTGCACAACATTTTTCAGTATTTACGTAAGTTATAATTTGTAAGCCAACCTTTTCAACTATGCCAAGCCCAAAATCTGCGACTTCAATTTTTTGTTTCTCGTCATCAGTAATAACAATTCCCGCATTTTCAAACTCATTTATAACGTATTTAACGCCGTCTTCATATTGCTTTTTAGTTAACATTTTACACCCCTATATAAAATAATATGTTATAAATATTATACCTTATCTTGCAGTTATAAACAAGAAAATTCTAAAATTAATTAGCAAAAAAAGATGTTATTTTATGACATATCCCGCAAATAATAAAACAACTTTTTAAATAAAATACAAGGTCTGCATTTTTACAGACCTTGTATAATTAAATTATTTTGTATGTTTTTCAATATATTCCTTATACCAAAAAGCCGAATCCTTTGGTGTCCTTTTTTGAGTTTCATAATCAACGTAAACCATACCGAATCTATCGTTGTAGCCACGCGTCCACTCAAAATTATCAAGGAACGTCCACACAAAATACCCAGAAACGTCCACACCGTCATTAGTAGCCCTTTCTAGTTCGTTTAAATATCGATTTAGGAAATCTATACGGTTAGGGTCGTGAACTTTGCCATCAAGCGAAACAACGTCATTTTCAGCCATACCGTTTTATGTTAT
>JAGCIP010000119.1 GCA_017648525.1 Clostridia bacterium | reverse complement strand
TTTCCACCAAGCGTAGCACCGCATAATAGCCCGAAATACAATAAATATGCGGTTGCGGGCGGAGCGTTAAGCCCAAGCACCAAACCTTGAATTACGGGGAGCATTGTCGCCACGTAAGGAATATTATCAATAAACGCTGAAATCAACACCGACGCAAATACGATTAAGGTGTAGAGCAAGAATATGTTTTTAGCACCTACTGCAACGAATAAATTGCTTATATCTTTTATAATTCCAACAGCTTCTACCGCTTGAATAATGATAAACAAGAATATTAAGAAAAGCACGGTTGGAAAGTCGATAGTACCAAAAATGGTTTTAACAGCGTCTTTCTTGCCACCGATAAACTTCTCTATTCCGCTTTCATCTATGGTTTTAACAGCTCTTGCCGTTACAATATGGTAAACTAAACAAATTATACCAAACGCCATACAAATTAAACCGTTTATATGGTCTGCAATAAATCCTTCTGGAACGGAAACAAACGAGCAAATAACCAAGCAAACGATGTTGAGAAGCAACATAAAGGTCGGGAATAAAGTAGTTACCTTAACGTCTTCTGAAAGATACTCGAATTTTTTATTTTGCTTTCTAAATATAAATACCAATACGGGCACGGTTAAGAGAGCACCAAGTTCTACCGCCCAGAATATAGACAATCTGCCGTCTAAAACGAAGAATTCCATAAAACTCATATCGGCAAACCCGCCAAGCATTACCGAAGTGGTATCCCCTACTAGAGTCGCTGCGCCTTGCAAGTTGCTTGATACGGCTATACTGATAAGTACGGGAATAGGCGACACGCCAACTTTTTTTGCGATTGCAATCCCGATAGGAGCAAGCATAAGCACGGTTGCAACGTTGTCGACGAAAGCAGAAATTATACCGCTCAAAAGAGAAATTATAACCAAAATCCACATAGCGTTGGGGACTTTTGAAATAATCTTATCGGCAAGTTTATTAGGCATGCCCGATTCGGTAAATAGTCCAACCGTTATCATAATGCCAACCAACATCATTACGACGTTATAATTGATTGCTTCTGTAAACGGTTCGTGCCATAACATATCGCCCGATATAGCGCAGGCTACCGCCAAAATCAAAGCCGTAATACCCGTTGCGTGCGGTTTATATTTAGGAACTGCTATTACGCAAACGTACATTAACACAAATAAAATTAAAACAAAAATTTTCATTTGTACACCCTCTTTTTATCTTATAAGTTTTTCCAAAAAAAAGACTTTTATTGCTGTTTTGCAATAAAAGTCTTGTTAAAATTACTTTTGTAATTTTGTGTCACCGGACCAAAGTCGTATTGACGACGACACATGCGTAAATATTTACGCTAACTACTCCCTTTTATCTTAAATTATCTAACGTTAAGAGCGTTGAAAGTTGCGTCCAAAGATGCAAGCTTTTCAGAGAATAATTTCATTTCTTCTTCAGGTAAAGGAAGTTCGATAATTTCTTTTAAGCCACTACCGCCAACTTTGCAAAGAACACCGGTGCAAAGGTTTTTAGCGCCGTATTCTCCGTCAAGATAAGTAGCGAGTGGAAGAACGGTTTCAGTATCAGCAACGAGAGCCTTAACGAGTTGAACGGTTGACGCTGCGATAGCGTAGAACGTTGCGCCTTTAGCCTTAATAACTTTAGAGCCAGCAGCAACCATACCGGTATAGATGTTGTTAAGTTCGTTTTCGAGTTCGTCTTTGTTTACGCCCATAATTTTGGTGCAGTATTCTCTAATAGGCATACCGCAAACGGTGCAAAGACTCCAAGGTGACATACAAGCATCTCCGTGTTCGCCGAATACGTAAGCGTTTACGTTCTTTGCGTCTACGTTACAATAACTTGCAACCGCTTGAATAAGACGGTTAGAGTCAAGAAGAGTACCAGTACCGATAACTTGTTCCTTTTTAAGTCCTGCTTCTTTCATTAAAACGTAAGTCATAACGTCAACAGGGTTAGAAACCACAACGTATAATGCGTCGGGTGCAATCTTTGCAAAGTTATTTTCCTTGATAACACTCTTTAATATGTTAACGTTGATTGCAGCAAGGTCAAGTCTGGTTTGACCAGGTTTTCTACCAACACCAAAGGTAACGATTACAACGTCTGAACCAGCGATATCAGCGTATTCGCCACTCCAAATTTTAACTGAAGGTACGCATGCAGCACATTGAGTAATATCAAGTGCTTCGCCTTCTGCCTTTTCCTTATTGATATCTACCAAAACTATTTCAGAACATACGCCTTGAAGTGTAAGTGCGTAAGCAATAGTTGCACCAACGTTTCCTGTGCCAAGAATAGCAATCTTTCTCTTTTTCTGTATCATTTTGCAAAATCTCTCCTATTTTATTTATGTTTAAATGATACAACAATTTTAATTTTTTTACAAACGTTTTTTAACATTTTTTAGAAAATTTGCATACGATTTAAGTTATAACACCCATAGTTTATTTTGTATAACTAATTATATCGCTAGCAATCTCGTAAATATCTCCCGCACCCATAAAGATAATCCGCCGTATCTTTTCGTCAAAATCGCCTAATAATTGCGTTAATTGACTTTCATCCATAGCAAGTTTAGCACCTTTATTAACTGTTTTTAAATTTTCAAACAAGGCGCTCTCACTCCCTTCAAAATAATATTTTTCTCTTGCGGGAAAAGTCTTATAAATTATTAAATTTTTACATTTAGATAAAGAAAGAATAAAATCTTCCATCAATTTTTCCGTTCTAGTATATGTATGCGGTTGAAAAACCACGGCGTAATCTTTTCCAGAATCGTCAAATGCGCCTAGTGTTGCCGATATTTCGGCAGGGTGGTGGGCGTAATCGCCATAACAACTTTTTCCCAAATATTCACCCAAATACTCACTTCTTCTTTTAACTCCAGGAAAACTTTCTAAACCCTTTTTAATTTTTTTGAAACTAATTCCAAAAAGGTCGCAAACCACAATGCTTGCAAGTGCGTTATAAATATTGTGCCTACCTATAACCGATAAATTTATTCTACCTATCGCCCGCCCGAAAGCGTTTACCGTAAAGGAATAGCCCTTACCGTTATATTTAATTTTGGTCGCCGTAAAAGTTGCGTTAGAATTAACGGCATAAGTTATTATGCTCTGATTTTCTATATTTTTTGCGTAAACGTCGTCTGCATTAACCACAGCCAAGCGCCCCTTTGTAAAGGTGCAAAAGGCGTCCGTTAAATCGTTCATATCTTTATAAGAATCCATATGGTCCTTATCGATATTTAGAACGACGGCAACAGACGGGGTTAAATCAAGAAAATTTCGCTTGTATTCGCAGGCTTCGGCTATCGCTATTTTATTTCCGCCTGAACGATAATTCCCAAACGCACCGCTTTCCCCACCCAAAAATACGGTTGGATTCATATCTGCACATATAAAAACTTGTGCAATCATTGCTGTCGCCGTGGTTTTACCGTGGCTACCCGAAACGGCTATTGATTTTTTATATTGAGATAAAATCTCGCCGAGCAGTTCACTTCTTTTAATAAGCGGAATATCTCTTTGCTTTGCTTCAAGAAGTTCTGGGTTATCTAGTGATATAGCCGAATTGTAGACGACTACGTCAACACCTTCAACTAAGCGTGCAGAGTGGTTATAAAAAACTTTAATCCCCAAATTTTCAAGCTGAGTTAACTTTGGACTAAAATTAGCGTCGCTACCACTAACGGTAAAACCGTGTTCTTTTAGGTAAACGGCAAGTCCACTCATAGAAATGCCTCCTACACCGATAAAATGTATTTTTTTATTATTGCTAAACAAAAATTTTTCTTTCATACCTTAATTTATGCGTTTTTTGGGGTTTTTATGGTAAAAAGTTTAAATTTTTTACACTTTTTTTAATAAACCTATTGAAATTAGTATAATTTTATGCTATTATGTATGTAATATTTGTTAAGGATGGTATCGAAAATGAAAATCACAGACGTAAGAGTACGCATTGTCAAGAAAGACGACAGCAAATTGAAAGCTGTTGCATCAGTAACTTTTGATGACTGCTTTGTAGTTCACGACATCAAAGTTATTGAAGGCACGGAAGGTTATTTTATTGCAATGCCTTCAAGAAAAACCGGCGACGGCGAGTACAAAGATATTGCGCACCCAATTAAAACGGAAACCAGAGAAGAACTTATTAAAGTTATTCTTTCTGCGTTTGAAGAAGAAAAAGCAAAACCCGCTGAATAATTCTTTTTTCCCTTTTTAATTTATCCTACGTCTTAAGCCGAGAAGAATATCTTAACGGCTTATTTGTAGTGCTACGACTAAATAATTTTATTTAATAAAAAAGGCTTTCGATTTTTATCGAAAGCCTTTTTACTTTTCTTATTATAATTTTTCTTATAATTTATTACGTTGAATTTTCCCGCTAACCGTTTTGGGGAGTTCATCACGGAAAACAACTATTCTTGGGTATTTATAAGGAGCGGTTTTAGCCTTAACGTAAGCCTGAATTTCTTTTTTCAAATCTTCAGTAGGTTCAGTTCCTTTAACTAATACTATGCTTGCCTTAACCACTTGACCACGAACTTCGTCCGGCTCTGCGGAAACGCCACACTCTAAAACGTACGGCAATTCCATAATAACCGATTCAATTTCAAAAGGTCCTATACGATAACCAGACGACTTAATAACGTCGTCGACTCTACCAACGTACCAGTAAAAACCATCTTCATCTCGCCAAGCGGTATCACCCGTGTGATAATAACCGTCGTGCCAAACTTCTTGTGTCTTTTCCTCGTCACGATAATATCCCGTGAACAATCCGCACGGAGCACCGTCTTTAACGTTAACTACTATCTCACCAACTTCACCATCAGGAACAGCGTTTCCATTTTCGTCGATAATTTCTATTTCGTAAATAGGTGCAGGTTTACCCATTGAACCTATCTTATGTGGTTTACCTATCAAATTGCCGATAAGCATTGTAGTTTCAGACTGACCGAAACCTTCTTTTATTTGCAAACCCGTAAGTTTTTCAAACTGATTATAAACTTCTGGGTTAAGTGCTTCGCCCGCCGTAGACATATGTTTTACAGACGAGAAATCGTATTGAGATATGTCTTGTTTTATAAGCATACGGAGCATTGTTGGTGGCGCACAGAAAGTGGTAATCTTGTATTTCGCAAACATAGGCAATATATCGCCCGCATCAAACCTATCGAAATCGTAAACGAAAGTTGCCGCTTCGCAAAGCCATTGTCCGTAAAGTTTACCCCACATAGATTTTGCCCAACCCGTATCGGAAATGGTGAAATGCAATCCGTCTGGGTCAACGTTATGCCAATATTTTGCCGTGTGGAAATGACCTAATGGGTATTTATGATTATGGAGTGCCATTTTGGGGTAACCGCTCGTTCCCGAAGTAAAGAACATAAGCATAGGTTCGTCCCCGCACGGAGTTTGTTCGGTACGGTTAAAATGCGTGCTATAAAGCATATATTCTTCGTCAAAATTTCTCCAACCGTCTCTATTTCCGCCAACCATAATTTTATGTACCATATCGGGACATTTTTCCATAGCGATTTCCGCTTGACGTGCGGTATCACCGTCCGCCGTACAAATTATAGCACTTGCGCCAGACGCTTTAAATCTATATTCGAAATCGTGTTCTTGTAGTTGGTTAGTCGCAAGAATTGCTACAGCGCCCAACTTGTTTAAGCCAATCATAGCAAACCAGAATTGATAATGGCGTTTTAATACTAAAACAACCTTATCGCCTTTCTTTATGCCGATAGACTTAAAGTAGTTTGCGCATCTTGCAGACTCTTTCTTAATATCACTAAAAGTAAATCTGCGTTCGGTTTTGTCTTTTGCTATATGTAGCATAGCAAGTTTTTCAGGCTCTCTTTCAGCAAGCGCATCCACTAAATCAAAAGCAAAATTAAACTTGTCTGTATTCTTGAACTTAATAGAAGTGGGCGTTCCGTCCGCATCTTCAACAACGTCTATATATTTTTTATAGATACGTTCTTTATCGTCCTTAACCGCCTTGTTGTTAACCTTGCGAATAATTTTCTTATCATTAGATAATTCAGGAATAGGTTCTCCCGTAGGATTAAGAACTATTGCATAAAACAAACAGTCTTTGCCGTTTACCGCAATCATACCGTGTGGCGTGTCGCTATCGTAATAAATGCTATCGCCCGGCCCTAAAACTTCTTTATGGTCGCCAATTTGAACCATAAGTTGGCCGTCAATAACGATATCACACTCTTGACCTGCGTGGGTAGTAAGTTCAATCCCCTTTTCCAAAGCGTCTTCTCTATAAACGCTACGAACGTAAAGCGGTTCTGCAATACGGTTTTGGAAAGCATACGCCAAGTTATAATAGGTCATACCGTGCGCTTGCGCAATTTGTTGACCAGAACCGTTGCGGGTTACCGTGTAGCCACGAAGTTTAGGGCTATAACCTTCTATAATATCGGTTACGTTAACGCCAAGTGCGTTTGCACAACGATAAATAAACGCAAAGTTAAGGTCGCTTTCCCCGTTTTCGCAAGTTAAATACTCGCTTAAAGAAACGCCCGTTTTTTGCGCCATTTCTTCTGCGGTAATGCCAACGATATCACGAAGTTCACGAATACGCCCCGCCATCTCTTTAATTTTTAAATCAAGTCCTATCATATGTTCCATACCCGTTCTCCTTTTCAGGCGAAAAAAAACTCGCCCCAAAGATTATTACTTTGAGACGAGTGCTAAAATCATTACACCCGCGGTACCACTCAAATTGCGGAAAACCCGCCACTTCGGAATCCATCAATTCCTATGCCATTAACGCAGCAATTACGGAGAAGTTCTACTTGCTAAAACGCTTTCTTCTTCCCAGCTCAAAAGCTACATCTACGAAAAACCACCTAACGACTCACACCAACCGCCGCCTCTCTTTAAGGAAATTTAACGAGAACTCTTCTTCAACGCCTTTATTCTTGAACATTTTAGCATATAAGCGCATATTTGTCAACGATTTTAACATATTTTTAATCGCTCTTAATTTGTTAATCGTTACAGAAGAAAGATGAAGATGGCGCCGCGTTAGGTTTTCTTCCAACGCTAGTATTGTCTTCCCTACGATTTCTAAGTTCTGGAACGGGGTTGGGTGCCGTTTGATAACGATAATCTGCCCCACTACGACCTATCTTATGTTCTATCACGTTGTGTGACGGAACAATATCTGTAGTTGGGTTTATTATATTTTGGTAGCGGAAGAAATCTGCGTTCTTTTCTAACGAACTTACTTTAACGTATTTTTCTTTATCCGAAGTAAATTGCACGGTATCGCCTAAAATACGCCTTACGTAATCAATATTTTCGTGCAGTACAATTGGAGCTGGGAACTCTCCATCCTTTATTACCGAATTCCATTCTTTACCTTCATATTTTAAGAGTAGTTCAGCTGCTCTATGTAGATGTGTAATTTCAAAAGAAAGGTTTTCTTCCCAAAGGTTTTTAATATACGGGTCAGTTTCCGTCATATAGCAAGACCAGTATAAATAACACTCGCAATATTCGTGCCATAACAACATCTCTAACCAGGTTGCGTTTGCATCCATTAACGATTCGTATTGCGTTACGTGTTCCTCTTCAACTAGCGCAATTTCTTCGTATAATCTTCTACCCAAATCCGAACAAGCAAAGTTAGTCACGTTCATATAGTAATTCATTGTCTGCTGTTCTGCGCCCGTTATTATCATAGTGTTTAAAACGGTTTGAACGTCCGCTGTCTTTGCGTTTATTACCCTTTTAACATTATCTTTTGGATATCTATGGTGCGATATAGTAGGACGACCAGGCATAATTTCAGTATATCTTCCCACTAACCACTCGGCGTAAATACCTTGTTGCATTTCTAAGAGATTTGCATACCTATATAGATGGTCAAAATCTTCTAGTAACGCAAAGTCAAGCGCATTCTTAACGTCGCAATCTAGTTCTCGCTTAGCAAGTTCCGCTGTTAAGTCCACTGCTAATTGTTCATAAGATATAGTGTGTTCTAATATACTTTCATCTTTAGGTTTAAGCAAGGAAATCTTTATTTGTTGTTGTTTCTCAACCGCGCGCGTTAAAGCTATTTCTCTCCTTAAATCATTATCCGTAGTATGTCTAGCTAATTGATGTGAAAACCAGTTAGCTTCAAATTCCGTGCCGTTCATTAATATAATACGACATTTAGTATATGGGTCTACTTCCCTTTTATCATACGGCTTTGGATACAGTTGTTGCCAGTTCTGTAGCGCCCTTTCTATACTTTTGGGTTTTTCGTTAAACGGATTCATATTTCGCTCCTTTTAATTTTATTTTCCATTGTTTATAATATGAGCGAATAAATTTTTTCGTGAAAAAAGCGCCGTTTGGGCAAACCAAACAGCGCTCTAATATTTAATTGTTAAATAATTTCTATTCCTGCTATATTACAGAAATCTTTTATAAGTTTACTGTTATCACCGTATGAAATAATGTAGTGTTGACACATAACTTTATCAGCGAAGTCTTCGGTATCTTTAAGCAAAACTTTTAATCCAGGTAATTGCGGAGCGGGTTGAGCCCAGCCTGCTTCTTCCCACTTGCCGGGGTTAACGCCTTCGCCAACAACCATATGCATAACGTACTTTCCGTCTTCAACTGCTAAACGGCACATTGTGATAACTCCCGTTTTAACCTTTGACACGTTAAGAACGCCTTGTGATAAAAGACCAAACGCTTCGGGACTAACGGTAACTTGTCCGTCAACGATTTCTGCGGGAACGTAATCGGGAACACCTGCCAAAACGCCGTCGGTAAAGAATTCATAGAATTCAAGATACGCAGCAATTTGTCCTGTCAAGGCTTTCACCATTGCTTGCGTAACGTTGCCCAAACAATCGTTTTCTGGAACGGTACAAATGCCTTCTCTATCAGCAAGCAACATAAATATCATTGCGGGTGGGAAACCCAAAAGTTTCTTCATGCCGTCAACGTCTTTAAGTGAAACTGCAACGTATTTTCTTTCGTCTATTATTTGCTTTAACGCAAGGTAATAAGCAATTCCACGACGAACTATTTGCATATCAGGTTGTTTCTTAAAATTCCAACCCTTTAAGGTTGTGTTGATAACTTCGTCAATTTCTTTATCGGTTACCTTTTCCGCACGTTGAACCATTTCTAACATTTCAAAGCACTCAATTTCAGGACCGATTTCTCTTTTCAAAGAAGCCCCGTCAAAAAGTGTTCCGTAAAGATGCATATCACGATAGCCCATATGTCCTATCTTTGCAGAACGAAGTTGACTAAACGCAGACGCTGCCTTACAGAAAGATAAAACTTGGTCAACTTTAGAGGGAACGCCGATAATGTCGTAAACGTATTTGAATTTGTATCCTAAATCTTTTAAGGTCTTGCGGAGCGCAGTAGTTCCCGCTTGGTCGGCGGTAGTAACTATTCTGCCGTCTTCCATCCAACCACAAAGCCCCCATAATACCATAGGTTTATGACGGAACTGCTCTGCAACTTTTACAACTGCGTGCGTGGGAATCCAACCTGCAACGCATAAAACCAAAACGTCAAAATCTTTATCTTTAAAATATTCAATCGCCTTGTTTACGTCTTTTTCTTCATAATCGTCCGTAATAGGAAAACACGGATAAACGGTTGCACCACTAACCATTAAACTGTCAAGTGCGCCTTGACATTTTCTTTCAATAATTTCTACTGGCGTATTAACTTCGCCAAACCCTGCAAATGCAATCTTCATCATTTAAAAATCTCCATCAATTTCTTTTCTTTTATCTTGTAATCCGAATATATATCTTGATATTCGGGATTATCCACTTTATACGACTTTTTAGTTTCTACAATCTCGTCGGTTGCAGTAATTTGGTTTTCATAAACACCCACGCCCATACCTGCAAATATAGCCGAGCCTAAACAAGCCGTTTCGTTTTGTTTTAAGGTAACTATTTCCTTGCCTAAAACACTACTTTTTATTTCGCACCACAACTTACTGTTTGCGCCACCACCCATAGAACGAATTTGATTTAAGGAAATACCCATAAAATCAACGTATTCTTTAATCATATAGGCAACGCTTTCCATAATTGCACGAATAAAATGTCCTTTCCCGTGTTTTAATTCCGCACCAAAGAACACTCCCTTTGCATTAGGTTGGTTTTCAGGCATTACCGTTCCGCAAAGATGGGGTAAAACTATCAAGCCTTCCGCACCAGCAGGAACGCTTTCAGCAAGCGTGTTAATTGTGCCAAAATCCATACCTTCACAAAAGTTTTTCTTAAACCACTCTAAGACCGCACCAGCCGTGGGCGCCCACATAAGCAAACAATATAACCCTTTCTTTACATAGTAAACGGAAACTTTCAATCCGTCGTAATAGGTCGGGAATTTTTGAGTGAGAGCGCAAACGGCTAACGCCGTACCCGTAGTTTCACTCATAACGCCTTCTTTAACTACGCCCGCACCCGTTGCGCCTGCAATTTGGTCAAGCGCACTAGTAACCACTTTTATACCTTGGTATTCACCAACCAACTCTCCGCTTTCTTTAAGCAAAGGAAGATTTTGTTCGGTTATACCTAAATATTCAAGCATTTCGGGTATGTATTCACCCGTATGCACGTTCATTAGTAACGAAGAAGAATATAAAGAACGAGATGCAACAAATTTGCCTGTAAGACGATAGATAATGTAATCTTCAAGTAATAAGAACTTGTCCGCTTTATTAAATATTTCGGGTTTATTATCTTTAAGCCACTCTATTTTGGGCATAGGATATCCCGCAGGCACTTCTGCTTGACCGGTAAGGTTATATATCTTTTCCAACCCGAATTTTTCTTCTATTTTCTTTGCTTGCTCTTCCGCCCTATTATCCAACCAAATAATAGCGTTCATAAGCGGATTTCCGTCTTTGTCTAAAACGATTAGCGTTTCACCTTGCGTGTCGACAGCCAAAGCGTCAACCTTAAATTTATCGGTGATTTTTTTAACCGTATTAGAAAAAACGTTAAAAAATTCGTCAGCAGGAAATTCTATAAACTCGCCTTCGGTTATCAATTTGTATTGTACCGATTCGGTTGCGAGCATATTCCCTTTGTCGTCAAACAAGCACGCCTTTAATGCAGTAGTACCGAAATCAACACCTAGTAAATTTGCCATTTATAATTCTCCAAATTAGAACTTTTCGTTAATCTTGGTTAAAGTTTCACGAACGAGAATATCCCCGCCCTCGTGTCCCGTATAACCACTACTTACATATGCGGAATAGTGGCTACCATTTTCCGCGCGTTCGGTGGGAAGATATCCACAAGAACCACAAGCAAGTTGAATAAGGAAAGTTTGTTTTGCCTTACTTCTTGCTCTAATTTTATTGCCGTAGTCAAGGAACAATTCAAACGGGTTAGTAGCGATTGCTATGTCGCCGAAACGCACGATATGTATTTCTTCTTCAATAGTGTTAATTTTTTGTTGAAGTTCGTAACGAACGACCGTACCTGCGTAAACGTGCATTGCGGCGTTATCGTCGAAAGATATTCTTCTACCACGGTTTTTACTGATAAACTTATCTAATTGTTCAAGAGCGTTGTTATATTCTGTAATAGTAACTCTTCTTAACGGTAAAGTTATATCAAAAGTTTCGTGAACTAACAAACCTTCGTCCTTAAAGTCGTCGCCAAGTTCTTCAAACACGTTGATAATTTCGTTAGAAATTCTCTTACCAACGAGTTTAAGCCCAGACACGTCGAACATTGACGGGTCTGCCCTACGTTCTATATATGAGTTTCTCTTAATGTTGGGGTCGTCAATCGGGGTTTCGGGATTTACCCAACGAATCATATCTCTCGGGCATTGGTCGCCTGCTGCAGAACATAAGCCCAACACTTGAATATGTTTGCCATACTTAGCACGGAGATTTTCCTTTACCTTTCCCCAGTAGTCGGAAGAAATATAACTTCTATGTTCAACAACTTGTGCAGGACAAGCAATATTTGCGATTACGCCTGTAAGCGCTTTATTTTCGTCAAAAGTATAGATAAGTTCAATACCGCTATCGTTCCCCGCTTCAAGCATATCGAAGTTAGCGTGGTTTGTATCCCCCCACATTTTTGCAGTACCGTCGTCGTAACAAACACGGCGGTTCATACCAACTACCGCACGCCCAAAAGCGTTTTGATAATAACCTGCTTTTCTACCTTCCCAAGCTTCAATAACCGCTTTGCAAATTGCGTTTACGAAAATTTCAAAACATTCGTCGGGAGATAAACACCCCTCGTTGCTAACCAACGGCTGATAAGCCATATCTTCAGGAATAATTTCTTTAAGATATTGTAAAGTATTTCTAGAAACGCCTTTAAGTCTACCTATTCTTCTATAAACCATTGAAGTGTGACTGTGAATTGCGCTTATTATGATTTTATCTAACGGTAAATCAATTTTACCTTTAAGTCTTTCTCTAACCGCTAAAACGACGTTATAATCTACCGATACGATATCGCAAGAAACCATAACCAACTGGTCGTTTCCACTTTCTAACGCAAACGCAGTAACGGTGATAGGACTTTCTACTTCGTCGGTAATTCTTTCAAAGAATTGACCTGCAAGACTGATTTTTGTTCCTTTTTTTGGGGTCATATCAACTTCTGACCAACCCATTTTAATTTTTGACATAATTTTCTCCTTTTAATGTTAATTTATTCTAAAATTTATAGTTAAATTTTATATCTAATTTTTGATCTTTCTAATTATCGCTAGGCAAGGCTTTTTTTGAAGATGGTGAACGTCTACTAGTAATCTAGTTAGTCGTGATGTAAACCTATGCCGAAAAAATTCATTTTTATCCCTCGTAATCTAACGTAACCGTCCCATCTTGATTATAAATTACGGTATCTTTGCATATGTTAATAGAATTTTTATGTTCAAGATATTCGTCAATCGAATTAAAAGTCGGTTTAAATTTAGC
>JAGCIP010000118.1 GCA_017648525.1 Clostridia bacterium | reverse complement strand
TGTGGCGAATATCTTTCAAAAAGTGCTTTTTTAATGATACTTATGAGTATTTCAAGCATAACGACCAGTATTCTTAACTCTATGGGGTTAGAACACAAAACCTTAATCTATTATATTATTAGCGGTGGATTTATGTTATTGTCCATTTGGTTTTTACCGTCGGTTATGGGTGTTTACTCTCTTTTAGTCGGGTTCTCTTTTATCTACGGACTTACTTCTTTGCTCAACCTAATTTTACTCAACAAATATTGTCCGCAAAAACCGCATTATAAAAAATTCTTATTCGGCTCGATAGGTTTTTGCCTGCCCACTTTCCTATTAGGTTTTATGTTGGAAAAATTATTACTACCCGTGATAGGCTCTGCTTTTACCGTGCTTATTTGCGGGGGATTAATGATAATTTTTAATATACTTTTATATATCGGTTTTGGATTTGTTAGCGTAGATTTTATCAAAAGTAAACTTCCCAAACTAACCGCTAATCGTGCATAAATACTACATTAATGGCGCAAAAAGTTGTAAAAAACCTGTTATTGCTTTGTTAAAAATATTTTTGCGCCTTAAACTTTTAACGTCTAACAAAAATTCTTGCTTAAAAACTTTAGTAAAATCATTTTCCACTTCTGCCATAAATTTTAAATCGTCGGTATAAACGGCACTTTCAAACTGCTGATAAAAACTTCTTAAATCAAAATTTATACTACCCGTTACGACGGCGTTTTCGCTCATTATAACCTTAGCGTGAACGAAAGCGTTTTTGGGCGCATATACCTTTATCCCGTGTTCCACTAATTTTTCCGCATTTCTTTTAGTAACTTTATAAACGTAGTTTTTATCGGGAATATCGGGAATTACTATTCTTACGTCAACGCCCGAAAGCGACTTAGCAATTAGCGAGTTGATTAAAGTATCGTCAGGAATAAAGTAAGGGGTCATAATATATAGTTTTTCGGTTGCGCCAGAAATTAAATTTTGATAAACGGTTTTACCCACCGTTTGCTTAAATTCCGTGCCGTCGAAAAAAGGCACGACACAGGCGGTGTTGGTAGTCGCAAGACTTTTACCAAGAAAATTTGTGTAATCTTCTTTTATGCCCGAAAGGTATTCCCATTGTCTTAAAAAAGCAAGTGTAAAACCATCTACTGCACGCCCCCAAATTTTCACTCCGTTATCTTTCCAGTAACCGTGCATGCGCTTTTCATTTATATATTCGTCTGCTAAATTACAACCGCCCGTAAATGCAACCTTTCCGTCGATTACGGCAATCTTTCTATGGTCGCGATAATTAAGCCCAACCGCAAAAATAGGCACTAATTTGTTAAAGGGCAAAAATTTTACACCTGCCGTCTTTAATTGTTTTTTTACCTTTCTAGTAAGCCCTTTCCTACTCCCCATATCGTCGTAAATAAGCCTAACTTCTACCCCCGCTTTTATCTTTTCACATAAGCGCTGATAAATTCTCTTAAACAACACGCCGTCCGAAAAAATATAATATTCCATAAAAATAAAATGCTCTGCCCTTTCGATTTGCGCTATTAAATCTTCATAAAACAAATACCCTGACGGAAAATATTTTAAATTCGTTTGGCTATAGCAAGCAAATTTCCCCGCACCATAAAGATACTTACAGTCGTTAACCACAACTTTTTTAGACTTTGGTGGCTGAAAACAAGGGGAATAACAATCGGTACGCTCAAAAATTTTAGCGTATCTTTTTTTCGCCTTTCTAAAAAACAACCGCTCGTCCGAAAGTAAATATATCGGCACGCTAAATTCAAAACACAACAGCAAAAACATAATCCAAACGGCTTTAGAAAGTCCGTTTTTGTTAGAAGATAGAACGCTTAAACAAGTTATAACGCTTAAAATAAAACATATTATCGCCCACCACCTAAACGCCATGGCAAAGCGAAGATGCAAGCATATCCAAATTGTTAACTGCACTCCTATTAACAAAAAGACGATTAAACTTCTTACAGCCAAACCACCCGATTCAGTTTGTATTTGAACTGCCTTAAAATCGTTAGCACGTCGATTAAACAATTTGCGTTTTCCGCCTATTTTTTTAATTTTCATTTTTCTCCCCCGAAAGCATACTAACATCTATAAGCATTTTTTCAATATCTTTATTTAATTCGTTAACTTTTAATTGATATTTGCGATTTTCTCTTTTTCTTAACCTTGCCGTTAAAAAAATAAAGAATAACGACACACAACCTAAAACCGCACATACCCCGCCGAATAAAAGGTTACTTTGTATTAGTTGATACGTGCAAAGTCCAAAAGACGACACGCAAAATATAGCAAAAAGAAGAAAAAGCAAATTTGAAAAAAGATTTTTATTTCGTTCCAAATCAAAAACCTGATTTATTTTTTGTTCATAGCAAACTTGTAAATATTGCAGTTGGTCTTTATTTTCTAATTTGTGTACCCGCCGAAAAGTAAGATGCACGAGATTAGAAAACAAACCGTCGCTTTCTTCCTTTATTACTTCCCAGCCAAAACGGTTATAATCGCTAATTATTTTTTTAGCACACCAAGTTTTCGTGCTTGCCGTAATAAAATCGTAATCGTTAAAATCTAAATTCCCCACAGAAATTCTCCCTTAATATTATTTTAACTATATTAGCAAATAAATATTAAAAAATCCTTAAAAATAAAAAGCCCCGCCTTTTAGACGGAGCAAAATTTTTGTTAATTAAATTTATTTTTCCACAAACGGAAACTTTTCTTTTGGCAATATCTTTTTAAGAAGTTGATATAAGCCTATTGACAACGCACAATTCAAACAATGAACGACTAGCGAAATAGGTAATTCTGCTAATCTTGTTACGAGCGCAGTCGGCGAATAAATTAAACAAACGCCTATGGTATTTAACAATACGCTACTTACCGCAAAGGATAACACAAATGAAATAACGATTTTAACGTAAACGTTGAATTTTGTATTATGCATTATAACACCTGGTATTAGCGCCAACATACCCGTGCCAACACCTATTATAGGACTATATACGCCTTGTGGTGCTACTATGCCTGCAATTAAATCGCCAAGAAATGCGACCACAAAGCCTTTTGCACCACCCATTAAAACGCCTGCGACAAAAGCCATAGTAGCAACTAACGACGCTTGGAAAAAGGGCGTTGGAATTTGAACTACGTTTGCAACCACGCAAAGCGCACTCAATATTGCCATATAAACAATGCTTTGCGTTTTAGAAAGGTTGTTTACCTTTGGCTTTTTTACAAGCGACGCTATTAAAAATAACGCAACGAAAAATACGGCAAGCGCAACGTATAAATACCATCTAGTTATTATACTCTTGAATATTCCCGCAAAATCAAACGGAGCTGGTGCTAGAAAAATTGACATAAAAAAATCTCCCAAAAAATTTTTTAGAGAGACCGATAAAATTGACGCATTAAAAAACGCAGAAAATAATAGCGGACGCGTAAAGACACCGCAGGTTTATCCTTTCGTTTGCAAACGACATCCCATTTCGCAACACTTGACGCATCTTTACTACTCTATGTTTTTATATTATCATTACTACAAAAATTTGTCAACGGAATTTTATGGCATAAAAATCTTTTTGTTTAAGATACTATTTTTATATGATTGTTACCTTTATTAGAACTACCGTTATTTTTATAACTTTAGTCGTCGTTATGCGCCTTATGGGCAAACGCCAAATAGGTGAAATGCAACCTTTTGAATTTATAGTAACTTTAATTATCGCCGACCTTGCTTGCATTCCTATGGCAGACGTTTCCATTCCGCTCGTTTACGGCATAGTCGCAATTTTAGCGTTGTTTTTATTACACCAACTGCTATCCATTTTAGAAACAAGCGGAAATTTTTTCAAAAAGGTCATTTCGGGAAAGCCAAGCGTTGTAATTGACACAAACGGAGTTAATATTAGCGAACTAAAAAGCAATAACCTTGGGGTAGACGATTTGATTGAAGCAATGCGTGCGCAAGGATATTTTTCTTTAGACGATTTAAGTTACGCTATTTTTGAATCTAACGGCAAACTTTCCCCGCTTGAAAATCCAAACAAGCAAAAGACCTTATCGTCAGTTCCGCTTTTAGTTGTTAATCAAGGAAAAATAAACGATTATAATGCCACACTAATAAAAAGCAATAACGAGAAAATAACCGCTTTCCTTAAAGAAAAGGGGTTGTCGCTTAAAAATACCGAGATTATGACTATTGACGGAAACGGCAGAGTTTATCTAAAAGGCAAAAACAAAAAATACGCCATAGAGAATTTCCCGCTAACGGAGGGCGTTAAATGGTAAAAACTTTAATTTCAATGATTTGCGTGTTTTTATTGCTCACTTTCGGCGCTATTTACGAAACTAATTTTGTGCAAAGACAGTTTGGAGAATTTCACGAAGTTTTAACCGAACTTTACCAAAAAGTAGACGAACAAACGGCTGTGGAAGACGACGTTTATGCAGTTCAAAATAACTGGCTTGATAAAAAGCGGGTTTTGCATATTTTTATACCCCATAACGAAATTAAAGAAGTGGACTTATGGCTTTCTGAATCGGCAACTCTCGTTCGTGATAAAGAGTGGAAAGACGCCATTTCAAAAATAGAAGTATTAAAAGAACTTGCCGAACAAATACCTAAAACATTTTTAATTGCTTGGGAAAATATTTTATAAATCTTTTTGTGCAAATACTTTTTTAAATATTATAAAGACATTTTGAGTTTTTTATTGTATAATAAAATTAATAATTATACTCAAGAGGTTTATTATGAAAGGATTTAGAAACGCTAACGTTTACCTTTATGGTAAAGGAATAGTAAAAACTAATTTAGGAATAGAGAACGGCAAAATAGCATATATCGGTGACGACAAAGATAAAATTACCGACGTTTTGCCATATGCCGAAGACACGGTTATCGTACCTGGTTTTATTGACCAACACATACACGGTGCGGGCGGTGCAGACGCTATGGACGGTAGCGTGGACGCACTTAAAACTATTGCTAACGCCCTTGCTAGCGAAGGTACTACTACCTTTTTGGCAACTACTATGACGCAAAGCCCTGAAAACATCTTAAACGCTATGAAAGCCGTTAAGGAATACCGTGAACTTGCACCCATAGACGGCGCAGAAATTGCGGGTATTCATTTAGAAGGTCCGTTTATATCCTTAAAGCATATCGGTGCGCAACCAAAAGAATACGTTGCTAAACCCGACGTGGATGTTTTTGATAAATACAATAATGCAAGCGGTAACGCTATTAAAATCGTGAGCCTTGCTCCAGAAGAAGAAAATGCAGATAAACTTATCGCTCACTTAAACGAAAATGGAATTATTGCAAGCGTTGGGCATAGCGACGCTGGCTATGCTGATATGGAAAAGGCTATCTCTAACGGCTTAAAAAACGTTACCCATACCTTTAACGCACAAAAAGGCTTACACCATAGAGAAATAGGTACGGTTGGCTCTGCCCTTTACTTTGATTGCCTTAACGCTGAAGCCATTTGCGACACAATACATTTAAGTATTCCCGCAATCAAATTACTTATAAAAAACAAACCGCACGATAAGTTTACCCTTATTACCGACAGTATGAGAGCAAAACATCTTTCGGACGGCATAAGTGAACTTGGCGGTCAAACGGTTATCGTTAAAAATGGAGAAGCCCGCTTAGAAAACGGTGCGCTTGCAGGTAGTATCTTAAAGATGAACGACGCTATTAAGAATTTAGTGTTAAAGTGCGACGTTGCGTTTACCGACGCAGTTGACTTTGCAACCGTTAATCCCGCTAAAAATCTCGGCTTATTTGACACCGTTGGTTCTATAGAACAAGGCAAGAGAGCAAACCTTACCGTTTTAGACGGCGAGTTTAACGTTAAACTTACAATAAAAGACGGCAACGTTATTTACAAAGCATAATTGTATTAAACAGAAAAAAGCCAAGCGAAACGCTTGGCTTTTATTTTTTGATTTTTACCTTTTTGAAAATTCGCAACCGCAATAGTTTTGTCTATACAAATCAAATTGTTTAGATAGTTCTATAGAGCGAAGATATCCACCACGTTTTTTAAAGTCGCTTGGCAAAAACTTAACACCCACTTCATTTGCTATTTTTTCGCCTATCTCGTTAAGAAGTCCTGCATTTTTTAACGGACTTACCGTTAAAGTGGTAGCAAAATATTCTGCGCCCATTTCTTTGGCTTTTTCCGCCGTCTTTTTGAGCCTTAAATAAAAACACTTTCCACAACGAGCCCCGCCTTCTATTTGCTTTTCAAGCCCTAAAATAGCCGACAAAAATTCTTGCTTTTGATATTCTTCGATAACGCAGTCTAACTTTTGCAATGAGCAGTAGCGTTTAAGTTCTTGCGCACGGTAATCAAATTCATTTTCCGTGTCTATATTCGGGTTGTAAAAATAAGCGGTTATATCGAACAAATCTTTTACCCTTTCTATACAAGCGGTTGAACAAGGTGCGCAACAACAATGTAATAATAGTTTAGGTTTACGGTTGTTTAACAACGATATTACCTTTTGCATTTTTAAATCATAATTTTCTTTATTCATAAAAGTTCTCTTTTAACGATAACGCCGTTTTCTATAGAAGTATAATAGGCTTTTCCGCCACTACTAATCACTTTTGAAAACTCCCCGTCGACAAACTCAATCGCACAGTCGTTTTCCACACAATAAGCACCGCTAATCACTCCACTACTTAAGGCTTTAAGAAAGTCTTGTTCTCTTTCGTTAAAGTGCGGACACATAGCACCGTCCAAAATTCCTAACCCCTTTTTTAAAACGTACTCTGAACTTTGCCCACGCATAATTTCATAATCGGTATACATATCCTTAAACCAACAAATTGCGCCAGCAGAAAGCCCGCAAATTATTTTACCTTGATTATACGCATCTATAAGCAATTTATCTACGCCAAACTCTTTCCACTTTTCAAGCATATAAACGGTGTCGCCACCACCAACGTAAATACAATCCGCATTTTCAATTTTCCCCGCTATTTTTTCTATGGACATCTCGCCGTAAACCATAAGCGCAACTTCTGCTTTAATATCAAAAACAGAAGTATAAGTTTTTCTAAAACTATTGAAATACGGCATACTATCGTGCGACGCCGTGCCAACGAATAATGCGTTTGCACGCTTGTCCCCTGCATGTTCTTTTGCTAAATTAGCTACGTATTCGTCAATTTTAAGAGTGGTTTTGTTTCTTATCTCTCCACCACCGATAACGATAATTCTTTTTTTCATTTTCTTCCTAATTTGTGTAACGTATTCCTAAAAAATCAGTCAGACCATTAGGTCTGACCGTTTATAATTTTTTTTGGGTTTTCTACAAAAACAATATCAGCTTTTTCTTTTCCGTATTTTTTCTCAACTATTTTATAAGCCGTTTTCATCTTATTTTTTCGGATAAAATGCAAATCACTTGCGACAAAGTCAACTAAATCTTCCGCAAAGAGCGTTTTCGTCCTTTTCCCGAACTTACACCCAAACTTATTAACAAGCGAACTTGCGTTAACTTGAATATACCCGCCGAGATTTTTTATTTCCTGCGCCGTCATAACGTCCACAAAAGTGTACCTTTCAAAATGCGCTACTATGGGTTTATACCCTTCTTTTACCAAGGTGTAGACGGCTTCGGTCATATCAAAATCGCTACAATAATCAAATTCTACCAAAAGATAGGGCGTGCCGTTTAGAGAAATATTTTTCCCGTTTAATAAACTTGCCTTAACCTTTTTGTCGTATAATATTTCTTGCCCCAAATAGAGATTAACGTTAATACCCTTATTATCTTTTTCCTTGTTCAACTCGCTAAAAGCATTTTGTAATTTCTCTATCTCACAAACGTATTCATCACCGTAATGCGGTGTACATATAACGTCTGTAACGCCTTGCGCTTCCATTTCTTTTAGCATTGTAAGCGATTGTTCAATAGAACAACTGCCGTCATCCACAAATGGTAAAATATGTGAATGTACGTCTATCATTTTCCCTTTTCTCTCTTATCCTTACTTTTTGTCGTTATCCTGAGTATAACTCTTATAATAATAATGATAACGCCCAGCGTCATCCGCCGTGCTATCTTTTTTCTTATCGTACATGGTGAAAACACTACCTAAAATTTCCGCACCACTCGCCCTTAATTCCTTAATTGCTTCGCTAACTTGCGTTTTTGTAGTTGATGCAAAATGCGATAAGAAAAGAACACCGTCTGAAATTTTACTTATATGAATAAAGTCTGAAACTTGTAATACGGGCGGACAGTCCAAAATAATGTAATCATATTTATCCCTAAGTTCTGAAATAAGGTCTTTGAACTTTTTAGAAACCAAGATTACAGAAGCATTGTAAATTTCCGCACCACGTGTAATAATTTCCACGTTTTCATATTCAGTCTTTTTGATAACTTGCTCAATTTCTACGTTGCCGAGCATATATTCGGCAATACCGTTTTCTTTTTCCACTTTAAAAAGGCGGTGGGTATGCGGGCGGTGAAAGTCTAAATCCACCACAAGGACTTTATTGCCTATGTTCCCTAAACTTACTGCCAAGTTGCAAGCAACCGTAGTTTTACCCTCGCCAGATACGGCAGATTCTATTTGAATAACCTTAACTTTACCGTCGGCGTTCATATATAAGACGTTATCTCTTAATCTATTATAAGCCTCAACAGCGTTGCTATTACTCCCCCCACCAACGATAATTTTACTGCTACCGGATTTTTTGTTTTTCTTCTTAAAAAGCATCTCATTCTCCTACACGCCAAGCGCACTATACCAATATATTTTTATTATACAATAAACTAAAAATAATTGCAATAGAAAAACTCAAAAAAACGCCAAAAACCAAAAAAATCGCTTACAAAAACGCCCTTTTTAACAATTATTTATTATTTTCAACTTCCTTTACCAACTTTTAAAAGAGCATCTTTCAATACTTTTATATGTAATTCTTCATCTAGCTTTATTCTAACGAGTATTGCTTGCACTTTTTCATCTTCTATTTCACTAATAGCCTTTTCATAATCACCAACCGCAAGCATTTCCCCAGCAATATCGTCTAAAAGCATTTTTTCTGCGTTAGTAGAGTACGAAACGTTAGAAGAACTGTAAAAATTACAGCGATAAGGCAAACACTCTGCGTAAACAGGGCTTTGCCCTAACGACAATATCAGTTCCCCCAAAATCTCCAAGTGTTCCATTTCCGCAACGGCAATTCCCATAAGGGTTGATGCAATCTCTTCTTTCTTAAATTTATTAAAGAAAAAAGATTGATACACGTATTGTAAAATCGCATTTAGTTCCCCGTGCTTTCCAGCATAAATAACACTTAATTTAGATGCTGTTAATAAATTTTTTCCCACCCCATCTATCGTTGGATAAGGCAAAGATAAAGCAATAGGTTTAACCATTTTTATTCTCCTTTTAAATTTTTATATTTATATGAAAAAGAGTATAAAATAAGTTAAGAAAAACGGCGCAACTAAGCGTTGCGCCGTGTTCAATTTAGTTTTTAATGCTTTAAGATTTAGAAAAACGGTGTCCACATAGCCGTGCATTTAATCGTTATATAAATTTCACCACTTTCTAAGCTGTTCGGAAATTTAGTTTCGCCAACTATATCTGACGGATGTACTGTTACCCCATCAAACGACCAACAATTAAATGCATATTCTTGCGCTTGAGTGATTTTTATTTCGCTCCTTGTAGGAAGATTTCCTATACGGTCACCTTCTCTAAACTTTCTAGTAAACACCCAAACGTTTTCTTCCGTTTGGCTTTTTTCTAATTCGTAAGATTTTGAAGTTGCTTCGTTAATATGAGCGGTTACCATATCGCCAGAAACTTCACACTCAAAAACCAACTTTATTGTATAAAGTCGCTTATAAACGGCTTTTAGTACGTTTACCTTATCGTCGTCCGGGTCCCAACTCCAAACAGTATCTTGGTCGACCATAACACCGTTAGGCGTCATCCAGCCGACAAACTCGTAACCGTCTTTAACAACGTTCGTGGGAAGCGTTCCTACTTTTTCACCATAGGTTACGTTCTTAACAACAACGTTTAACAACCCACCGTCCGCATCTAAATTTATCGTTCGAGTTTTTACTTTCCAGTTAGCCGTATACTCTCTATGCCCTGTTGAGCCGTGTTCAACCGTAACGTTTTGAACGGGCTCTCCTGTAATCCCCGTTCCCGTCCAACCCAAAAAGTCGTATCCATATCTTTCAGGTTTACCTATAATGAAAGTGTCGTCGTTAGCGGTATATGCTATCGGACCTTTAACGTCGTATGCGTTTTTATAAACTATTCTATATTGCCCCTCATCAAGCCAAGTAGCCTGTAAAACTGCGTCGTTTGGATATTTCCAAACACCGCCCTCCATAATATATTTGCTAATATCGTTTTCAAAACGCCAACCACCGAAAACTTTATCTTCTTTTTCTGGAGTAGGAAGTCCTCCAACTAATGCGTCGTAAACCACCTCTACCTTTTGGTAATCATATTTTTCACCGTTTTCATCAACGAAACTTAACGAATACTTATTCGGTATCCAGTTCGCATAAACGGTTGTATCTTCGGTAATTAAAGCGTCTTCTCTTGTAATCGGCCAATCGATTGTATAGCCTTCAAGTTCAAACTTCGGAAAAACTACTTCCGCCCAGTTATACACCGTTTGTTCTTTTATTCCACCACCCGTCCATACAGCGTTGGGATTTACAGGATCGAACTTTATTATGAAAGGATAAGGTTTCCAAACGGCAGACACAACGGTATCTGAATTTATCTTTCTAAGCACGGTATCCCAATCGCTAAAAGTATATCCATCCCTAATATAAATAGGCTCTTTCAATTCTTTCCAACTAGAAACAGTTTGTACTTCAGGCACTTCGTATCTCGGGTCTTGATAAACACCTTCTGCACCCGGCTTAAAAGTTACCGTAAAGGTCTTTGGTCTACAAGAAACTAATCCACCAAAGCATAAACAAACAGTTATTAAACATAAGAATAACGCAACTATTCTTTTTTTCACGAAAACCCCCAAATTATAGTGCGCACACTATAACACTATTCTATTCTTTTTAATTATATAATAACTATCAAACTATGTCAACCGTTAACCGACAAAAAACCGCCAAAACAAGTCGTTTTAGCGGTTTTCAACAGTTTTTTATGGCAAAAATTGCCTTTATATAAAAACTAAATTCCGTATTTAGACATAATTTTAAGCAATGCGCCAAGCCCGTCGTTTATTCGAGATTTTAGCCCTGGTATATCTTCTCCTTGCTCTGCTTGATAAAGCGCCGTTTCTAAATCTTGAACCTGCCTTTTATCGTTTTGAGATAGACCGTAATAAGAAAGTTTAGATATAACGCTTTTAACGTGCGTGAAATCCAAATCTTTTTGTTGTTTACTTTTTTGCGAGTGTGGTTGCTCAATTTTTGCGCTTTCTTTTTCTTCTTTTATTAAGGGTTTATCAAGCACGTCAAGTCCGTCTAATTTGGTTTTAGTTGGCGTTTGTGGAACTGCACCCGAACGCCTAATTTGTCCATCTATAAAATCAATTAGTTTTTTGTGTTCTTTGCCTACCTTTCCCCTAACTCTAATAGAAAACAAAAGCGAGCAAAGCAGTAAACTTACGGCAAGTGAAAATACAACGAAAATTCTTTCTTCAGTAGGCGTAAAAACCGACTGCGCTAAACAAATTGCACCACAAAAAAGCGCAAACCAACAGCGTTTACTAAAAGAATACTCTCTAACTATCAACGCTTGAATAAAAACTACTATAAAGGTTAAAAAAATTATAGATAAACTAATAATTAACAGCCACCCACCGCCTAAAGCACCGTTTATCCAATTTATTAACCAAAAAAAACGTTCAGTCATAGTCCACCTCACGAAAATAATACCCTTTTCGCATGGGCGAATAAACGAACGTTTTAAGTTTTTTTGTCTGTTTTAGACGACTATATTAAGGACACGCTTTCGCCCGTGAATATATTGACCAAAGTTTTTTTAGTAATCTTTTTGCCCAAAACTTTATTAACGGCATAAGCGTATAAATCAAGTTGCTTTTCGTATTTATTTTTAAGACTTTCTGCGGTGAGCGACGAATATTTATAGTCTATAATTTCTGCGTTTTCTCCATCTATAACGAGTAGGTCGATTATACCTTGTAAAAGCACGTTTTCGGTAGTTTCAACGGGCAAAATTTCTTTTGCGCTCACGTTGACTAAAAAATTCTTTTCTCTATATATCTCTTTATCGCTAATCCCCGAAAAAGCACCGCAAAGTAAGGCTTTTCCTATTCTGTCAAGATTTATCCTGCCTAATTCTTCGGCTGTTAAAACACCCTTTTCTATCATTTCTTGGGCTTGCTTTTCAAACTGATTGAGCCGTGAAAAATCATAATGTTCTAAAAATTTATGCGCAATAATCCCGCTATCTTTATCGGTGGTTTGCTCGTCAAACATAACGTATACGGGGGGTAGGTCTTCTTCTTGATTTTTTAGTGCACCCGTAACGCTACCCTTTAATGGCAATTTAGTATCTTCGCTATTAGGATAAACGTAAGAAAAGGAAGTTTGCATTTTTTTAACTTGCTCTAAATCAGGCTTAACTATTAACACCTTTCTCGTGTTGCTAGCCCGCCTTTCTATCGCAACCGCACTTTCCGTATGAACTTTTGCGTTTAGATAAGACGGCAACAAATCCGCAAATCTATTCGCACCGATAAACTCTTGTTTTCTTCTATCGTCACCACCTGAAAAGACCATATGTAAAGAATAGGTTGCACGAGTGAGAGCAACGTAAAATAATCTTGTTTCTTCTTTTACCCTTTCCTTTCTCATATTCGCACGAATTAAACCACGGAGCAAGGTTTCGCTCTTTTCTCGTTTCGCGTCGTCGTAAAATTTAGCAGACAATCCGTATTCTCTACTAAAAAGTATTTCTTCCCTTTCTTCTTCGCTGTTAAACGCACGCTCTAATCCACACACGATAACCACGGGATATTCTAACCCTTTCGACGAGTGAATAGTGGTTACTTTAACGGTGTTTTCTTCGGCAAACGGAGAAAGCCCAAAGGAGTCAGCACAGTTTTCCGCTCTAAATAAAAACTCTTTTACCGATAAATTCTTGCCGTTAGATACACTTGACGCAAGCAAGCGTTTCAATCTCTCAACTTTATCAGAGCCACCCGCTTGAGCGTATAAGTAGGCGTATAACGATTTTTCGGTTATAAGTTTTTTCATAACCCCACGTGCACCGATAAAATCTGCAACTAGTCTTATTCTCTTAAAATATTCGTCAAATTCTAAAAGTTTTTCTTTTAATTTAGTTTGGGCGTATTCAAGATAAAAGGCGTAAGCATCTGAAAAACCCCCGTAAACGTCTTGGGCGTTATCTTCGTAATATCTTACTATATCGTAAAGTTCTTCTTCACTAAACCCACCTATCGGGCTTTTTAGGGTGGACGCAAGCGGTAAATCTTGATAGAAACAGTCAACTAATTTTAACGCATTTACCATCTGCTTTATTTCGGGGTAATCTAAAACGTTTTGTTTTACTTCCGAATTAACGGGAATACCGTTTTTTATTAACCCCGTAACCAAATCGGAAACGTACGCACCGTTACGGTTTCGAGTCAATATCGCAATATCGCCAAACTCAACTTTTCTCTCTATCCCCGCTTTAACGTCGTAAATGGTTTTAGTGAGTTCTTCTGCAATAATATTTGTTAACATAGAAGATAATAAATTTTCTTCATCTTGCTCTATCGTGCTTTCTTTAAGCAAGTCGTAAACTCGTGCGCTTTCCTTCTTTCTTTCCTTTTTTGTCTGCTTTTCTAAAAAATGAACGGTTGCCCTGCCGTCGTATCCGTCAGGAAACAATCCCCCGAAAACCAACTCAGAACGCCCTTTATAATCTTCACCGTACACCTTTTCAGTCATACAGAAATTGAACACGGCGTTCACAGCGTTGATAACGGCTTTTGCCGAACGGAAATTGCTATTAAGCCTTACTACTTTTTGCCCGTTTTCGGTCATTTTGCGGTCTTTTTTGATAAAAAACTCCGAACGACAGCCACGGAACCCGTAAATGCTTTGCTTAACGTCGCCAACCATAAACAAATTATCGTGCGCAATGCTTTCAATAATGCACTCTTGTACGCCGTTGGTGTCTTGATATTCGTCTACGAAAATATACTTGTATTTTCCCGAAATAGCATTACAAATCTCTTTGTCGGACAATATTTTAAGGGTAAAATGCTCTAAATCGTTAAAATCTAAACCGTTTTCATCACGCTTTTCTTGTGCGTAAATTTCAGTAAATTTATTGACCACGCTAACTAAATTGCGGGCGTGATTAGCGCACGCAGTAAGCTTTTCGCCGTCTTGTTCCACGCTGTCACCAACGCTTGACAAATACCTTTTTATTATCTTGGTTAAGTCGTCACGAACTTCACTTGCAATTTCTTTCATTTCAACAAGCGCGGGCGATAACTTACGCTCAACGTCTAACCTTAACTTATATTCAGCGTAAGGTTTAACCGCATAAATATCGGGGGCGCTTATTAGTGCGTTTATCGTTTTATAAAGTTCTTCGCTAAACGCAAGCCCTTTTACCGCTCCGCTTTCTCTAAATGCGCTAATTACCGGAACTAACCGTTCTTTTAATATGTTTAAATCAAAATCTAATTGCTCTTTAAGTAGCAAAGAAAGTTTAATCGCACCGTCAATGCCGTAAAACTCTAAACAAGCGTTTTTAATCAAATCGGGTTGGGCTTCCGAATCGCAAAAATCGTAAATTGATAAAATTAATTCTTTAAGCCCCTTGTCTGTTCTTCCGCTTGCGTGTCTATCAACAAGAGTTAAAAACCACTCGTCTTTCAAATCGTAAAAATACTTAAAGGTTTTCTCTATCGCCGTCTTTTTTAGACTGTCCGCATCCGTTTGGTCTAATATCTTAAAATCAGGAGAAACACCCGCAACGAAAAAGTAAGAACGAATAAGTCTTCCGCAAAAAGCGTGCATAGTAGAAATATCGGCTGTGGGTAGTTCGTCTATTAAGCGGTGCAATCTTTTATCATCTACTTCTCCCGCACGCAAAACCAACGCCGACCTGATTTTTTCTTTCATATCAGATGCCGACGCTTCGGTAAAAGTAACTGCTAAAATTTCTTTTACGCCCACTTTTTCTTCTATTATAAGTCTTTTCAACCTTTCAATCATAGTGTGGGTTTTTCCACTCCCTGCCGACGCTGAAACGAGAATATTTCCCGCACCGTGCTCTATGACTTCGAGTTGTTCTGAAGTAACTTTACTCATCAACTTCTCCTAATCGGTCTATTTCAAAACTACTTTTGTCCACGCTACCAACCGTTCTTTCTTCGGCTTGCATACCGCAAAGCCCGCCAAACTGACAATATTCGCACTCGCCTTTATATGGAGATGCAACCATTACGCCTTGTTCAAGTTTATCAACCGCACTTTCACTAATCTTGATTGCATAATCCATATAAGATAATAGAGTTTGCTTTGATACGGCGTGTTTAACTTCGCCTTTTTTTCCGTCTACTTTTGCGGGCGCAAACTCCGATTCCCCCCGCTCGAAAAACTCTTTATCTTGTTCAAGCAATGCTTTTTCGTCGTTAAGCGTTTGTCCAACCGCTAACGCACCTCCCTTATCTTCGGGCTTTTCATATTTGTCGGAAACGGGCAAGTAATATAACCCTGCGGGGAAAATCTCCCCGTCCTTAAACTTATTCTTCACCGCTTGCGCATAGAGATATAATTGCAGTTTAACGCCAGCAAACAACGCCTTTTCCGACGGGTCTGCCTTGCCCGTTTTGTAATCTACTACACGGTAAAATTTATCACTTAAATCCACCCTATCGATTTTCCCTTTTATCTTAACTTTTCCGCCGTTTAAGGGTATTGAGGGATACTCTGCTTTGGGCGAATCTGAAAAACTAACTTCCGCCCTGCTAGTAGTAAAGGACGAGCGCACTAACGAAAGATAGGTCTTATACGCATATTCTTTGCACTCTCTTAACACTCTTTGCACGGTTGCATTAGTTCCGCCGTCGTCTAAAAACTTTTTATAATCGTCCTTTTCTAAAACGAAATTTTTAATTTTTTCAAACAACTCGTCGGATTGCTCTCTATTGTTTACAGACTTAACGTTTTCTACGTAAATAGAAAGTATTTCGTGCATTAAGTTTCCAACGGACAGCACGCCAACTTCCCCGTTTTCTCTGTCTTTTATCTTGAGATTATGCGATAAAAAGGCACGGAAAGGACATTTATAATAATCTTCAATCGTGGTTGGAGATATTACCTTTTTAACTAGCGAACGGTTGCCGTCTAATCTAACCTTTACTTCTTTATTAGCGCCGTCAAGTAGCGGACGCAATTTTTCAGCATCTACCGCCTTGAAAAATGATGACGGAACAGTAAAGTCGTAATCTTTGTCGTCAATCGTCTTTCCTTCTGCGAATTCTCCACACGCTTTAGCAAAGGTATTAAACGCTTGTTTATAGGTTATATAACCGTCGTAATAAGGGAAAGGTTTAATGGTAAAGAACTGCTCTATTAGTGAAAGTACCTGACTTCTCGTCTTTTTATCGCCACTAGTGCCCGCAATAGAATAAGACAAAAACAATCCGTCGCTAAACGCTGAAAGAGCCATTCCTAAGTATTCCCTTTCTCTATGGTTTACCACTTGAATTTTAGGCTCTACTAAAACCTTAACCGTTTCAAGTGCGTCAATGTCGTCATCCGAAAGCAAGGCTATATCAGATTGAACGGCAGGGACTGACGAATCAAGCCCTAACGCAAATAAATATTTTGCTTTCGCCAAGGCCGTTTCCTTAAATCCACCAACAAACACGGCGTCGTTATACTGCGGAATAACTGAAAGTTTCAAAGCCGAAACCCCGCTTAAAAAGACGTCCTTATATTCGGCAAGCGTTAATTCCACCCCGCCTAACATCATTTCCATCTCGTCTAAAATCCCGCTTACCGCATTGAAAACTTGTTCGGTAACAGACGCCTGTTCGTTTTCGCCCACACTCTTAAGTTGTTCAGCAAGAATTTTTAACGCATCTTCCACGCCTAATTCTTTTAGGGCTTTTCTAACGTTAAAATTCTTAAACAATGCGGAAATTTTTTGGCGCAATTTTTCTAACTGCTCTAAACTTGCACCCGCAACGGCAGGATAGGTAAACGGACGGTGTATTCCCGAATAATTTATATTGTATTTTATTAAATAATTTTCAAGCGCATCAGTTAATTTTTTATCGCCCGAAAACAAGGGGTTTTTGAAAAATGCGCAAAGTTCTTTTCTTTCTAACCCTTTTCGATATGCGTTTAGGTAAGATAAAATAAGGGTAACCAAAGGGTGATTG
>JAGCIP010000117.1 GCA_017648525.1 Clostridia bacterium | reverse complement strand
AGTTGAAAAAATTGAACCACTTAAAGAAACAAATCCGAAAGAATATGCAAGAATTTATAAAATGATTGCGGCTGAAAGAATGTCGCCTGTATATTTAATTTTAAGAATATATAGTTCGTACTATTCTGAAACTGATTTGTTAAATTTAAGACTAATGTTTAAGGCGGACACAGCACTTTGTGGTGTCAATTGCCTAGGTCCTGTATCAAAAACTGTTAGTGGTATGTTAACACAATGGGGGTTATAAGATGAAAAGAAAATTATTTTTATTTGTAATGTTGGTAATGGTTTGTACACTAGCATTCAGTATCTCGGCTTGTACGAATAATAACGAGCCTGAAAATAAAGTTAGTATTGAACTTGACCATTACGTATACGAAATGGATCTGCTTGAAGAGTTTACCTTAAAAGCAACGACAACAGCTAGCGCAAATGAAGTTGAATGGATTTCAAGTGTTGAAAGCGTCGCAAAAGTAGATGGCGGTGTAATTACACCTGTTGCTGTTGGCGAAACGGTTATAACGGCAAAAGTTGGAGATGCAAGTGCTATTTGTTATTTAACTGTTGTGGACAGACATGAAATTCCTGTTTTTACAGTTTCTGCAAGAACTTTAACCTTACTTCCTGGCGACACCTATCGTGTTAGCGCAAACTTGAAGTATAACAATAATGATTGCTCAAACGTAACTTATACGTTCACTTCTCTTGATGAAAACGTAGCAACCGTTAGTGCGCAAGGGGAAGTGACGGCGGTTTCAAAGGGCACAACTAGCATAAAAGTTGTTGCAAAGTGGAAAACCATTGACGTTGATTATACAACAAAATATATTGATATTAATGTTGTTAAAGACGTTAGTTTGAATTTTAACGTTAACGAATGCTCTTTATATGCTATAGATAATTTAGAAGGCGTTGATTATGAAAACACAATGAATATTTCTTGTGAAGCATATGAGCAAGATTCTAAACTATCAGTTCCTATTACTTACACTTTAGAAAATAATGAAATTTGTTCTTTTAATCAAGGTGTTTTAACAGGTAAAAAGGCTGGCAAAACAAGATTAACAGCGTCTATTGAATACGAAGGTGACGTTTATTCAGATAGCATAGAAATTGAAATTAAACACGTTGTTATCGAAAAGAACGTTGATTATAAACTTTCAAGATTAAAAGCAGACGTAAGTAATTTCTTTGATGAAGGTATTGAAGTAACAAAGGTTGTAAAGTATGACGACGATAATACTTTGGAATTTACCGTTACTAACGGAATAATTGACGGTGCAACCGCATTTGCCACACACGATACTGTTAAAATTGGGGTGTTTAACGACAAGTTTGGTTACGTTATAGATAACGTTGAGGTTTTAGACCTTTTGATAAAGAGTTCTACCGACGTAGAGTTAATGAGAAGTGCTACAAACGGTTACTTCGAACTTGCAAACGATATTAACCTAAAAGGCAAAAAATTTGAAGCTGTAAGTTCAACATTTTCTGGTACGTTAGATGGAAAAGGCTTTAAGCTTATTGCACCTACGTTCTCTTCTGTTCAAAACAATGGTTTATTCTACACTTTTTCTGGTGTTATTAAAAACCTAGTCATAACTGATGCGATTTTAGGCGGACAAGGTGGTGTAATTTGTACTACGATAGGTAGCAACAATGCAAAAATAGACAACGTTTATATTAGCGTTGCAAGCATATCGTCAGAAGGTGCGGGTGGTTTAGCAAGAAATATTTGGACCACGCCTACTATTACTAATACTGTAATTTGTGTAACCGCTGTTACACCGACTAAGACCTATACTGAAACATACGTTGATGGCAATGTAGTTACGGGCTTAAAACTTGGTGTTCTTGCTTATGACGGTGCGACAGAATTAGATTTTTCAACAATTAAATTAGTTACTAACGTTGAGAATTTGCAAGTAACGAGAGTAGCCGATAATAAAACATATACCGAAGAAACTGCAAAGCAAGCGTTCTATACAACAAATAAACCTTACACAATTGCTGATTTCTGCCTTGGTGTTGAAAACGGCACGATTACGGTAGCAGATAGAGTTCGTGCATTGTTGGTTGCTGATGACGGCATTGTTAGAATTACAACCGAAGCGCAATTCCTTGCTATGAGAAATGAAACGGTGGGACATTTCGTTCTTATGAACGATATAACCCTTACAAACCCGTTAACAGCTAACAACACGGTGTTTACTGGAACGTTTGATGGTAATGGATTTGCAATAAGAAATTTAACACATTCTTCAAGCTCTAATAACGGTATTTTCTATACAATGAAAGGAACGTTTAAGAACGTAGCGATTGTTGATGCAACGTTAAGCGGTCAAGGTGGTGTCGTAAGTAACAATATTTCAAGCGTAGGCAAGATTGACAACGTTTATATTAGCCTTAAAAAGATAGCTAAAGAAGGCTCTGGCGGTATTGTAAGAAACGGAAACGCTTCGGCTAAAATAACTAATTGTGTAGTTTACGTTAAGGCAATAACTACAAATCTTACCTTATATACAAATACTTATGTTGAAGGCAGTGAAAGCGGTTATAAGCTTGGTGCGTTTGCTTATAGTGATGCTACGTCAATGGATGCAACAAGTAATAGATTTGTTTCTGACGTTGCAAATATTAAAGCATATTCTATAACAGGGACTGGTGGGGAAAGTGTTAAAACGTTTAATACGAATAACCCGATAATATCAGTTGCTAACTTTAATGCTGGCATTTCTGGTGGCACAATAACCGTGAAGGATGCTAATTTACTTAATAAAATAATGTAATTAGCCCTTGATTTTGCTAAACCCGAGGGATTTTTCCTTCGGGAATAGCGGTTTTAAATGATAAATACGCATAAAAAATAAAATATGTGTGTTATAAACAAATTTTTTAATAGGAGGATAAAAATGAAAAACAATTATCAAACACCCGTTGCGGAATTTGTAGGATTGTTTACTTCTGACGTTGTTTTGGCATCTATACCTGATTTTCGTTACGATATTTTTGGCTTACCTAGCGAGGAGGATGTTAAATTATGAGAAAAACAATCTTGAGCAAAAAAGTATTTATTTCACTTTTAGTTGCAATGTTATTATGCTTTTCTTTTGGTTTATTTACAGCAACCGCTTATGCGGAAGAAACTGAGGTAACTCCTAAAACGGTTGACCAAGTAACCTATAATATGGCAAGTAGCGCACAAGTTAGAATATCAAATGATAATGATTATAAAACTAATGGTTTACGCTTTCAAGCATCTATGTCGCTAAAAGATTATGAATCTTTGCTTGCGTATGGATATGATAGTTTAACGTTTGGTATCGTTATTGCGCCTGCTGATTATTTAGCAGAGGGTAAAGATTTTACTGAGGAAAATCTTTTTGGCGACAGCGCAATTTACGGCTGGGCTGAATATGACTCAGTAAATGGCACGTGGGGCGATTACCAAGGTGATAAAACTGAAATTATAAACATTTACAAAGATGAGTTAATTAAAGACACCAAAAACGAAATTGCATACATACGTGCGTCTATAACAAATCTTAACTATAACAATATAGCAAGAGATTTTATGGCTCGTGGTTATATTATAGCTAATAACGGACAAGACTACGCTATGGCTACTTATGCAGAGAAAAAGGCATTCTCAATGGCATACGTTGCAGAAAAATCTATTGCAATTGCAGAAGAAAACGAATTCAATTCAGCAGCAGGCTATTTAGACCAAGCAACTTGTCAATCACTCTCTAAAACTTACCTTGAAAACGATAAGATTTACAATGATATGACAAGCACTGTTGTTAAGTTAAATAACTATGCAACTGATGGAAACGTTGTAAGCGTTGAAGGGCTTGGATCTGTAAACTATATTACCGACGGGAAAGGAAACAAGTTTGCTTTTGAGCAAGAAGGTACTAACGTTAAAATTGATATAAGTGACTTAAATAGTGATAAAGAGTTTGAGGCAATTCTTTATACTTTTGACGGCACATATTATAAACTTTATAAAGTTACTGCAAATTATGACAATAAAACAAAGATTACAAACGTTGCAGAATTTAATGCAATGAGAAGTGCTACAAGTGGTGATTTTGTTCTTGCGAATGATATTACCTTGACAGAAGAACTTGACGCTCCTACTGCAACTTTTAACGCAACGCTAGATGGTAATGGTAAAGCTATTTATGGCCTTGTATCTAACGGTGCTTATGGTGTTTTCTCAACAATTGGTGGAAGTGCTACTGTAAAGAATTTAGTTGTTATAGATGCAAAGTTAGGTGGTGTACAAACAGGTGTAATTGCTACATTTTTATCTGCTGGTGCAACGCTTGATAATATTTACGTTAGTGCATCAATTTCAAGCGGTAATCACTGCGGTGGTTTAGTAAAACAAGTATATGGCGCAGAAGGTAAAGTGACAAAAGTTACTAACTGTGTTGTTAACATTACTGATACAACTACTTGGGTTGCAACTTCTGGTGCTCTATTTGGCTTTGGATCTGCTGTTGCGAACGTTGATTTAACTGGAACGTATGCTATAACATCGCAGGCAAATGCTACGCTTGTTGGAAATCGTGGTGATTCATATGCAACCTTTAGAGATAAAATTAACGCACTCAATACCAGCGAAACACCTGTAATATTTTCTAATATCACTAAATTTGTCGCAAAAGTTTCATTAAATAATGAGACAATTATTGAAGACTTGGGCTATAGTGTTGTATATATAAATAACGCAACTGATTTAAATAATATGAGAACGGCAAGTTCTACTAAAAATAAATATTACATTTTAACCACAGATATTACTTTAAGTTCTACGGCGTTAGATGCTCCTGCAACAAACTTCTATGGCGTTTTTGATGGTAATGGGCACTATATTAAAAACATGAACTTAAATGGTACTTCAAAAGGTCTTTTCAACAATTTAAGATTTGTTGTAAGAAATCTTGCTCTCGTTGACGTTGTAATTACTGGCCAAGCAGGTGCAGTATGTTATGCAACCGCTGCAGATGGCTCTTATACTGCTGTTGTTGAAAATGTTTATGCTAGCATTAAATCAATCGACGCATTAGGCTCTGGTGCGCTTATTAGAAACCAAAGTAAAACTAATGACGTCGTTAGGGATTGTGTTGTATACGTTAAGAGTGTTAAGGATACTATTCCTACATTTACAAATACTTATGCGGATGGCTCAACTCTTTCAGCATTACAAACGGGCTTTGTCGCATATTCAGGAACGTCGACTATTAAGTTGAGCAACAACTATTTTATTTCTGATGTTAGCAATTTAAGAGTATTTGGATTAAGTAAAAGTGCTGAGTATGATTCAACTACTGAAACTGATGCTGTTAAGACACTAAAAGAAATCTTATCGCACAAGGTTTACGGCGTTAATGAATTTAAGAATGACACTACTATTACAGTAAAAGATAGTGCTCTTTTAAGCAAAATTATTTAATTAAATATATAATTTTATCCTTGGGGTGGGATTTATTCCCACCCTAGTGGATAACTTTTAGTTTTTTATATTAAAGGTGAAAAATAATGTGGAATGGTAAAAACAAGGCTTTAACTTTTAGTTTCGACGATGGTGTTTTGCAAGATATTAAGCTAATTGAAATTTTTAATAAATATGGAATAAAGGGAACTTTTAACCTTAATTCTGGCAGGCTTGGTATTGTTGGTAAAACATCTATTGTAAATGGAATTAAAGTTACCGGTAACAGCGTTGTTTGTCCGCAAGATGTTAAAAAAATTTATGCAGGACATGAAGTTGCCGT
>JAGCIP010000116.1 GCA_017648525.1 Clostridia bacterium | reverse complement strand
TATTCGCTTATGGTAAACTATCATATCTTAAACGACGCTGACTGTACTATTGCAACGATAAACGTGCCATTAGAACAAGCATCAAGATTTGGAATTATAAACGCAAATCCAGACGGTAGCATTTATGAGTTTGAAGAAAAACCGCAAAAACCAAAGTCAACCCTTGCGTCTATGGGTATTTACGTGTTCTCAACGAAAAAATTGTGTAAATATTTAGAAGAAGATAGCGTTGACCCAAATTCTTCTAACGATTTTGGTAAAGACGTTTTGCCGAAGATGTTAGCATCTGGCGAAAAGATGATGGCTTATGAATTTAAGGGCTACTGGAAAGACGTTGGAACTATCGAATCTCTTTACGAAGCTAATATGGACTTACTTGGAGATACGCCAAAGTTTGACGTTAGCGACGTTTCTTGGAAAATTCAATCAAGAAGCCCGCTCGCACCACCGCATTACATTGGTGACGGCGCAAAAACCATAAATAGTATTATTATGTCGGGCTGTGAAATTTACGGCACGGTTGAAAACTCTGTTTTAGCAAGCGACGTAATCGTTAAAAAGGGCGCTGTGGTTAAAAATAGTATAGTAATGGGCGACGTTGTAATAGAAGAAGATGCCGTTTTAGAATATGCAATTATCGACGAGAACGTTACCATTTGCAAGGGCGCAAAAGTTGGCGAGCCCAAAGAGATGGCAAAAGGAATTGCCGTGGTTGGTAGAAATACTACGGTACACGAGGGCGCAACCGTTGAAGGCGGGTGCATGGTCGATAAAGACGTTACAAAGGGGGACAACTAATATGAGAGCGGTAGGTATAATTTTTTCAAACATACACGACAACAACGTTCCCGAACTTGCAAGAATAAGAACTTTGGGCTCTATTCCGTTTGGTGGAAGATATAGACTTATAGATTTTCCGCTTTCAAATATGGTTAATTCGGGTATAGATACGGTTGGTATCATAACAAAGAGCAACTATCAATCGCTAATGGACCACGTTGGTAGTGGTAAGGACTGGGATTTGGCAAGAAAAGACGGCGGTGTTATAATTTTACCACCGTTTGGCGACGCTGAAAGTAATTCTCTTTACACTTCTCGTCTTGAAGCGTTAAAGGGAATAACGAGTTTTTTATTCCGTGCGGACGAAGAATACGTTGTTATGACCGACTGCGATTCTATAAACAGAATAAATTATAGCGAAGTTTTAGAATATCACGTTAGAAATCGTGCGGATATGACCCTTGTTTATAAAAAATTTGACAACGGCACGTATTCGGCTAAAAACGCCACTACTTTTGACGTTAACGCAAACGGCAGAATTACCGCTGTAAATTACCACGAAAGACTTGAAGATAAGCACTCAAACGTGTTCACTAACGTTTTCGTTATGAAGAAAAGTTTATTGCAAAATATAGTTATGGACAGTATGTCGCACGGCAAACGCCACTTTATGACCGACGTTATTGCAGATAGCGTTAACTCTTTGAAAATTATGGGTTACGAATACAAGGGCTTTTATGCGGGAATAACTTCATTGCAGGCATACTATGATAGCAACCTTTTAATGTTGGATGAAAAAGTCCGTCACGAAGTGTTTGGCGATAGAAGCGTATTTACAAAGATTAGAGACTCCGCACCCGCTAAATACGGTAACGGAGCAATAGTTAAAAACTCTATGATAGCCGACGGTTGTGTTATTGAAGGGGAAGTAGAAAACAGTATTTTATTTAGAAACGTAAAAGTCGCTCGTGGCGCAGTTATTAAAAACAGTATCGTAATGCAAAACAGCGTTATCGGTGAAAATGCAACTCTTAACTGTATAATTGCAGATAAAAACGTAACGGTTAGAGATAAGAGAGTGCTTTCAGGTAGTGACAATCATCCTTTCTATATAGGAAAAGGAATAATGATATAAGGAGAATAAAAATGCCCAAGAAATCAGTTGCTGATACAAAAGAAAAACAAGTTAAAAAAACAACCACTAAAAAGACGACTGCAAAATTACCCAAAATAAAAGTTACTGAAAAGAAAAAGATAGTGTTTTTAGGTTCTGAGGCGGCGCCGTTTATAGCGACGGGCGGTCTTGCGGACGTTTTGGGTTCATTGCCAAAAGCACTTGCTAAAAACGATAATTTTGACGTTAGCGTTATTTTACCGCTTTACGGAAATATAAGTACAGAGTGGAAATCTCAATTCAAATTTTTAACGAGTTTTAACGTTTCGGTATCTTGGCGTTTACAATACGCAGGTGTTTTTTATTATGAATATCAAGGCGTAAAATTCTATTTTATCGATAATGAGTATTACTTTAAGAGAGAAGGTAATATTTACGGATTTTATGACGACGGGGAGAGATTTGCTTTCTTTTCTCGTGCAGGTTTAGATGCTATTGCAAGGTTGAATAT
>JAGCIP010000010.1 GCA_017648525.1 Clostridia bacterium | reverse complement strand
GGCGGGATAGATTGTCTTTGTGCATTACCGCCTCGTGGTAGACCGCCTGTAGGGGCAAGAGTAACCATTGAGATTAGTAAGATGGACAAGGACGAAAACAAAATCTGGGGAATAATACATCATTTTAATATCCCTAGATAAATTATAGTTTCATTAAAATAGTTACAAGGAGAAATTTCAATGACAGCAGTTAAGAAAAGAAAATTTTATGTGATGTTACTTTGTGGAATTATGGCTGTTGCTGCTATTTTCGGCGTTGCGTTAAATACGAAAACCGTAAATGCAGCTACATCTACTTCTGCTAAGTACAAAACGTACGGAACTTATTCAACTGGTGGAGGGTATTCAAGTGGTTGCCCTGGCAATTTTAGCATTTATATGCACTCATCAAGTACGGATGGTTCCACAGGAACAATCTATGATGATAAGGTACTTAATTGGACATATACTTATATCAAGATTGAGGTTAGCAATATATCTAATCACCAGTCGTTTAAGCTTACGAAGGATGGTAGTAGTTATACCAGCAAAACATTGTCTGGTAGCTCTAATCAAACCTTATATTCGGGAGCTTTACCTGATGGTGAATACGAACTTACTTATGTAGGTGACTATAAGAAAAATATTTTTTATAGCAGAGTAACCTACACATACAAATATCGATTTGTTATCGATAAAACGGCACCCTCTTACACCTTAAAAGAAGGGGGAAACACTGTTTCATCTGGCAGTTATGTCAATGAACAAATTACTTATTCTATAAGCGATTATAGTCCTTATAGAATCTATTACAAGAAACCGGGTTATAGTTCTTATTATTCTACTTCAGCGACCACTTATTCGGTTCCAGCAACGGAAGCAAATAATGGTTGGTGGTATTTCTATGCACAGGATAATAATGGAAACTATAATACAACGGTTAGCTTGTATCTTGATACAGTAGCGCCTGTTGGGAAGGTTGTTAATTCTAGTGGTACGACCATTGAAAATGGTGGGTACACAAATATGCCTATTAAATACACGGCAACCGATACAGGTGGTGTAAGCTACTATCAAGTAAAAAAACCTGGTTCAACTTCTTGGGCTAGTTATACTGGCGGAAGTGAACTTGCCAACAATTACGGTTGGTATACTTTCCGTGCGGTAGATAGAGCGGGTAATATATCTGAAGAGTATAAGGTTTATTACGATGCCACGACACCTACCGGCACACTTTATGCGGGGACTACAAGTAAAGCAAGTGGTGCTTATGTAAATGCTCCGTATGTTAAATATGTTGCAAGTGATGCATCTTCTGGCGTTTCAAACTGCTATGTAAGAATGCCTAACGCAACGTATTATACAAGTTATGCAAGTGGTACTCAACTTGCAACAGAAGGTACATATTACTTCTATACGATTGATAAATCGGGCAACCAGTCACCAACGGTAAGTATCACTCTCGATAATACAAAGCCGACTGGCACTTTGTACGGTGGAACTTTAACTTTTTCAAGTGGAAGTGCAACCAATGCTGAGTATGTAAGATTTGTACCCTATGATAATATCGGTGTAGCAAACGTATACGTTAAATTACCAGGTGCGTCAAGTTATACAAGCTATACTTCTGGTACGAAATATACGGCTGAAGGACAATACTCGTTCTATATTGTAGACAAGGCTGGAAATCAGTCTAGTACGTATACGCTTACACTAAATAGAAAGATTCCTGCTGCTCAACTTTACGTTGATGACGTAGCAATTGGCAATAATAGTTATACCAATGGTTGGCATATTCGTTTTGAGTGTGGAGAAGAATGTTTTGTAAAATTGCCAAATGCAGAAGAATTCACTCCATATATGTCAGGCGTTGAGTATTATAAGCTCGGTAAGTATGTTTTCTATGGTGTAGATAGTGCAGGAAATAGCACTGGGTATTATACGATTGTAATCGATAAGACTAGCAAACCTGTTCAAATAAGTAACGTAGAAAATAATATTACGAGTGGTGACGTTGTTATCGACTGGGAAAACGGTGATGCAGACGTGTATGCGCCAATTGTTTCAGTAACCATTAACGGAAAACCTTATGTTAAAGGTTCTATCGTTCACACGATTGATACAGGTGTATATAAGGTTGTATCAAAAGATGCCGCCGGAAACGTGTGGGAAACTTCTTTTGCTTCGCAAAAAGTAAACGTTCTTACTAAAACGTTGCAACAAAAATACTTTGAGGCATATGACGGTAATGGTACGTATTATTCATTTATGAACTATGAAAATGCGTATCAATTTGCGGTAGATAGGGAAACCAGTCTTGTTAGAACCGGAACCTGGCACAATGATGATTGGGATACCGGTATTGCAATGGACGCAAAGGATAGTGTAAACGCAAAAAATGGTACCTACTTCATTTACAAGAAAGAAGGAAATGTTGGTACAGAAGTAGCATACTTTACCCAAGAAAGATTGGATGAAGTTATTGCGCAGTATGCAAAAGTAGGCATTAACTCGTACTACTATTTTGAAAAGGATCCTGCAACAAATATTGACGGTGAAAACCTTTACCAATATTCGGATGCAAAAAATATCCTTGCTTCTAAGGTGGATTTCTGTGAAAACATTGGTACGGAAATTGATGGAAAGTTATTTATCGGTTCTTACTATGATGTAGAAGGAAAACATGATCTTAAGGTATATGATGAATGGGGTAATTCTTGTGATTATCATTTAACTATTGTTCGTAATCCTGCAGATATTTATTATACTGTAGGAGAAGGAAGTAAAAACCATGTAGTTGATGATAGAACGTATTACTTCAAGACTGGTATTACTATTTCAATTGCTGATGATTTAGATTCATTTGCTATGTTTATAGTTTACGATGAAAATGAAGAAGTTCTTGGAAAATTCTTGGCTTCGGAAAGCTATGCGATTGACAAGAGTGGCAGATATTCGGTTGAAACCATAAACCATTTTGGATTATCTCAAAGATTTAATATCGTTATCTCTGAAAATGCACCAAGCGTAAAACTAAAATCTAATGAAGTTGACAAGAAACTTTTGATTGACGTTACTGAAAGTGTTGATGCTGACTCTAATATTCAAACATTGGAAATTTATAAATCCTTTGATAATGGCACAACGTGGACGCTAGTCTTGATGGATGATTACGGTACACCAATTTCGCTTGAAACCTTAAAATATGCATTTAGAACAACCGCAATGTACAAGGTTGTTATATCCGACGAATTTAGAACTGGTTTTGACGCTATTGAAGCAATCTATGATTATAGACAACCAGAACCTTACGGCGAGCTTAAAGGCGTAGAAAACGGTGGTCATACGAACGGTTCCGCATCGTTTAACTGGACTGACGAAGCTATTGTTAGCTTAGAAGTTTCGGGGAAAGAACGTGGAAAGCAAACTTTAATGTATAAGTCAGGCGAAGAAATTACTTTAGATGGTGATTATACTTTAACCTTTGAAAATTATGACGGATACAAGATGGTATATACTTTCACGATTGATACTATTAAACCTACTGTTATAATTGACGGTACAACTGAAAATACGGCAACCAATAAAGACGTATCTCTCATTATTGAAGAAGAAGGTCTTCACACTGAACTTTTCAAAGATGGAGTGTCTATGGGTGCCTATGAATCAGGTTCGGTAATTACCCAAAGTGGGTCTTATAGATTACTTGTTAATGATGATGCTGGTAACTCCGTTGAGTTGTTGTTTGTAATTGACAAATTTGTTGATTATAGTATCAATGTAAATGATAAAGGTTTAGCTAACGAAGTAATTATTACAGCAAACGAAGATGTATTAAGTACGTTAAAGCTTGACGGTAGTGAAGTAGAATACGAAATAGGTGATTCTATTACAGCTCCTGGTAAATATACCTTTGTAATAGCTGATGCAATTGGCAACACTTCTGAAAGAACTTTCACTATTGTAAAACCGCTTGTTAATAAATTTGAACATAACTTTGATGACATGATTGGTTTTGAACAAGTACTTGTAAATGGTGAAGATAAACGCTTAAACTATGGTACATTAGAACTTTTTGCTGACGGTACTTATGAAGTTGGTGTAGTTGCACATGGACAAACCTATACGTTTACGGTAACGGTTGACGGTACTAATCCTACAATTAAGCTTAATGGCGTAGAAAACGGTGGTAAAACCGAAACGGAAGTTTATATTAACGACCTTTCTGAGAAGGGGGAAGTAACAGTGTATTTAAACGGTGAAAAACTTCTTTATAAGCTTGGTGATAATTTAACTCAACAAGGCAAATATAGGGTTGTTGCAATGGATGAATGTGGTAATACTACTGAATACAACTTTGAAATCAAAGATGACCATACGTTTGCATTGGCAGCACTTGTTATAATTGCAGTAGTTGGTGTTGCGGGTGGAGTTGTCTTTTGTATCCTTAAAAAGAGGAAAAAATCATAAAATATCGAGTCTGGACAAAAAATAAACTAAAATAGTTTAATATATTTGATAAAATAAACTAAAATAGTTGACAAGGGTAGAACTCTTTGGTATAATAATAGCATAAAGGGTAGAACCCAAGCGTCCAGGCTTTCGATACTTTGACGAATTCACAGAGTAAGACTCTTCCAAGGAGAGGAAGGGGAATCGTTACGGACAAGCGTAGTGAGCGAGTCCACAATGACGCAAAAAAATTTGAAACCGGAGGGAATACAGATAATATAAAGAAAACCGTATTGGGACGCTAATTCCGGTGACTTTATATTATTACCCTCTGGTTTTATTATTTTATATGGAGATTGATAAATGAAAAATAAAAAGAAAAAAAAGGGAATTAACTACGCTTCTATGAAGTGCCCGTATTGCGGGGCTACAGTTGTTTATAGAAGTGCGGATGGTATATATAAAAACAACCATAAAAACACTATGTTATACGTTTGTTCTAATTATCCAGAATGCGATTCATACGTTTGTGTTCACGAAGGTACTAATAAACCTGTTGGCACCTTGGCTAATGCAAAACTTAGAGCTTTAAGAATTGAAACTCATCAATACTTAGAAAAAGTTCAAAGGAAAAAGAATATAAGCAAAAAAGAAACGTATAGGTGGCTTGCTGGAGTTATTATGGCACCACTGTCTGAGACGCATATAGGGTATCTTGGAGAATATTATTGTAATGAAATTATAAAAGAATGCAAGAAAGTATTGTATTCAGAAAAAAACTCCTATATAGGGAACGACGTTTATGAAAAAAGGGGTTGCGTTTCATGAAAAAGGTTCCGAATGAAAATAATGATAAAAAGATTGGAAAGCAAAAGCCTTTTTGGTTATTGATTCCAGTCTTTTTTATTTTATTAATATTTGTGTTGTTTAGATTTGTATTTGTTCTTGGATATGTACCAACCGAATCTATGGAACCAACGATTAAGAAAGAAAGCATGGTTTTAGGAGTTCGGGTTTATGGTGAATTAGAGGTGGGAGATGTTGTAATCTTTGATAAGGAAGGGGAACTTATGG
>JAGCIP010000115.1 GCA_017648525.1 Clostridia bacterium | reverse complement strand
TTCTCATATTTTCTTCCTTACTCCTTCTATAAATTCTTTTGGCGTTTTGCGATGTTCTGATAAAAATTTAATTTCTAAATCATCAAAATATTTTTCAAGCATATCAACGTATTTAACGTTTATACCTTTATATTTATCAAAATTATACACTAACATATATAATGGGTGTATCAACACTCTTTTGAGTTTCTTCTTTACGTCGTCATCATTTGCCACCGTTAGACCAACAAGTAAATCTTCAATACACTCGATTAAAAATTCTTGCGGAAAGTTTTCATAATTAAACGACATTTTAAAATTTTCCGCTATATCACTATGATAAAGGCCATTATACTTTTCATCTAATTTTGAATAGTGGTTTTCGATTTTTTCAATAAATCTATTAACATAAACTGCTATTTCTTTGCCAAAATATAAATCGTTAAATTCTTTTGTTAGTTCATCAGTATCTAATTCAATATTCCACATTAACTTTGATAAAAGATAAGTATTAAGTATTGATTGATAAAATCCATTTTCGTTAGGTGCGCCTTGTTGCATTATGAATAAAGGATTGTATTTTTTGTAAAACAGCAAATGCCCTTTCATTGTCTTTCTATTTGGCAACCACCATAGATAATGCCAAAAATTAACACCGTAATACCAAACCATGAATTTGGCGTTTAACGCACTCCAACCTTTAAATGAAAATCCACTATACTGATTCCAGTCGCAGTTTGTATCGTTCATATCGTGCATATAACAAGTTGCCATAGGTGCACAAAATACTACAACATTTTTTTCTGGAATAACCTTTTTATTTACGGGAACAATTTCACCCTCTCTAACTTTTAACGGCGCCCAAAACTCTCGTTCGTAATATATAAACGGCTTTTGATTTTTTTCACCGTCAAATACATACACGGGTGGAATAATAGTTTCGTGATAAGAGAAAGAAACCAAATAAACTTCACGCTCAGGGCAATTTTCTTTTCTCCACTTCTCAACCCGCCTTGCTATTGCGTTAATCCACACCATCAAGTATCCAGATGCAGTAACGTTTCTTTCCATACTTTTCTTGCAACGTTCGCATTGACAATAGACGTTACTATCTTGGTGTCCAAGCATAAAATACTTTTGAATAGGGTGCGATTTGATTTCCTCGATAATATTTTGAGCAATAACCGCTAACAAGCTATCATCTCTTCCATCGTCATTATCGTCGTCAGTTAAACCGTCAGTTAAACACAACCAACCCCTAAAATTATCTTTTGCATACCATTCGGGGTGTTTTGCATAATACTTTTCTCTCGGCATAAAATAATGCATAGAATGCATTTCATAACTATTCCAGTCCCTTAAAAATCCACCGCCGTACTTCTGCGCTTCAACGTCATTTGCATATTGACATATGAAACGCATTTTGCTTGCAAATTCTTCTTGCCTTTTAATATTAGCCGAGAAAAAACAACGAGATTGAAAACTAGGTATTTCAACAACATCTTTTTCAGGTATAATAATTTCACTTGATTTCGGCACCAAAGTATCATCATAAGATAAAAATCTTACTTTCAAAAATCTTTCAATGAACTCGTTAACGGCATATATCGTAGCTCTATCATTTGCTCCACTTAAAAATATATTCTTGTCTCTAAATAATATTTTAAATCCGTCAGCATTTAACTCTTTTTCATCAAAACTTTCGTTGAGCAATTTTAATTGCTTTGTAAATCCTATTGATATAAAGTTTTCATTCGGTTTTGAAGAAATTTCTAATTCTACGCCACAACAATCATTAAAATATTTCTTTAATGACTGAGCCGAAATTCTTATACATTCATCACAATCTTTTGGAATAACGATAGAATATTTAGAAATTCCTTTAATAAACGTTATCATAATTAATACCCGTATTGCTCTTTAAGTTGATTAGCAGTTTTTCTTTCCGAAAAATGAGTTATGCCAAGTTTATCAGTTGTTCTAAAGAAATTATCTATAAACTCCTCTTTTGCGGTAGCGCTATAACCATACAAGTCAATATTTCTTAAAATCATATACTCGGCTTGTATTCTAGCCCTTGTAAACCTAGTTTCAAAGTCAGACTTTTCTTTATCAGTTCTTTGGGATTTATTAATTTGCTCAAATCCCTTATTCGTTAATTCAATTGCGTTTTGCAATAATTCTAACGGATACGTTTCGGCCGCTAAAAAGGTAGGCGTATTTTCATATAAATCAGTATGAATATTTAGCATAGCGAAATGACCTTCAAGCAGATTGATAAAGTCATTCATATACTCCGCACCTTCTTCAAAATAATATCGATTAAATTCTTCAACTAAATCATAAACGTTTCTGTCGATATCCCACATTAATTTGCTTAATAAATATGTCAACAAATTATTATGGTAACTATTTTTGTCAAACGCAGGTCCTTGCGTTCTAACCATTACAACGCCAAGGTCCTTGTATTTTTGCAAGTTGTCTTTCAAAACTGAAATGTTTGGGAACCACCATAAAAAGTTCCAGTAGTTACAAGAGTAATCCCATATCAACATTCTATCGGTAATAGCACTCCAACCATTTAATTGTTCTCTACCCGCAATATTCATACTGCACGATAAATCGTCAATTGAGTGATAATAGCAAATAGAAATAGGTGCATACATAACGTATAAATCTTTATGCGCCACAACGTTTTGGTTAACAGGAACGTATTCACCCGTTTTTGAATCTACTTTTACCGGTGCTGGTTGACTCCATTGATATGAAAAGCAACAAATGTAATATTCCTTTT
>JAGCIP010000114.1 GCA_017648525.1 Clostridia bacterium | reverse complement strand
CTAAAGTGATTTTTTGTATTCTTTTTTGACTTAAAAAAGCAAAACTACATATTTTAAGACTGTTATTTGATAAATTAAAAATCATATTTAGACAATTTAAATCAAAAATGTACATAGAAATTAAAAATACAAATCAATTATAATGTAATGTAACAAATTACAACTTGGTCCAAAAAATTTTAAATATAAAAATACGGTAAAGGACTAAAACGAAGGTGGCATATGGAAAAATTTAGTTTAAACGGAACCTATCAATTAAAAGGCGGAAAATTTGAAACTGAAGGGCAAATTCCGGGTTCGGTATATTCGATTTTACTTGCTAACAAATTAATGGCGGACCCTTTTTATAGGGACAATGAAAAACAAGTGATGGAGATAATGGATAGCGAATTTATATTTAGCAAAAAATTCAATTATCAAAAGACTGCAAAAAACATAACGCTAGTTTGTGAGGGGATTGATACTATAAGCGACGTGTATCTAAATGGACATAAAATTTTGCACTCGGATAATATGCACGTTAGTTATAGGGTAAACGTTTCTAATTATCTTTTAGATGGGAAAAATGAAATTAAGTTTGTATTTCCACCACTTAATGCGTACATAAAGCAACTTGATGCAGATAAAAACGTGCCACATTGGACTAGTTCTACCTTAAAAGGTTTTATGCACGTAAGAAAAGCGCACTATATGCTAGGTTGGGACTGGGGACCAAGACTACCTGACGCTGGTATTTGGCGTGACGTTTATTTAGTTTCAGGCGATCAATTGATGATAGAAGACGTTAGAATACTTCAACGTCACGATAAAGGCAATGTAAAACTCAACGTAAAGGCGGAAACAAATTTAGATTGTGACGTTGAGATTAAAATTATCTCGCCAAACGGTGAAGAGTTTAACGCTGAAAACGGAAAAGACGTTGAAATAGTAAATCCTGAATTATGGTGGCCGAACGGATACGGAAAACAAAATTTGTATAATGTTCAAGTAAAGGCTATAAAAGACGGAAAAGTTTGCGATACTAATGAAAAGGCAATAGGCTTAAGAACGCTTAGACTTGTTAGAGAAAAAGACGAGTGGGGCGAGTCGTTTTGTCATGAAATAAATGGAATAAAAATATTTGCAATGGGCGCTGACTATATTCCAGAAGACAATATACTTGCAAGAACGAATAGAGAAAGAACGAAAATTTTATTAAAAGACTGCGTCAATGCAAATTTTAACACAATACGTGTGTGGGGTGGTGGATATTATCCAAGCGACGATTTCTTTGAACTTTGCGACGAGTTGGGGTTAATAGTATTTTTGGATTGTATGTTTGCTTGCTCTGCCTATGTTTTTGGAGAAGCGTTTACAGCGACGATAAAAAGAGAAATAAAAGATAATTTTACGAGAATAAGACATCACGCTTGTCTTGGTGTAATATCTGGCAATAACGAGATAGAAGAGTTTGCCGTGTGGTGGAAAGATGAACAACTTAAAAAAGGATATTTAGAACTTTTTGAAAAGACTATTCCAGATGTGTTAAATGAAATATGCCCTGAAATACCGTACGTTCCGTCGTCACCGTCGTCGTTTGGTGGTATAAACGACCCCGACAATGAGAATTACGGTGATAATCATTATTGGAACGTATGGCAATGGTGCTTGCCTTTTTCAGAATATCAGAAACATTATTTTAGGTATTTAAGTGAATTTGGTTTTCAGGCTTTCCCGACAATGAAAACGATAGAAGAATTTACTTTGCCAGAAGATAGAAACGTGTCTAGTAGAATTATGGAATTGCACCAAAGATACCCGGGTGGAAACGCAAAGATATTAGGTTGTTTAGCGCAATATTACCTTTTCCCTAGTAGTTTTGAAAATATAGTTTACACGTCGCAATTAGTTCAAGCGGAGTCAATTAAATATGCCGTTGAACATTTAAGGCGCAATCGTGGTAGATGTATGGGCACGTTGTATTGGCAGGTAAACGACGTGTGGCCGGTAGCAAGTTGGTCAAGTATAGATAGTAATGGTAGATATAAGGCACTTCACTATGAGGCGAAAAGATTTTACGAGCCTATACATATATCCTGCAAAGAAACGGGTGAATATACAAGTATACGAGAGATAATTGACGAAAGAATAGTTGATTATCAAACAAAAGCGCAAATCTACGTTAATAATGATACGCTAAACGACGTTGAGGGTGTTGTTGAGTGGAAATTGATGAGTGTTGATGGCAAAGTATTAGAAAGTGGCGAAAGTGCGTTAGCAGTAAAAGCGCTTAGCGTTTCAAGTTTGGAAGAGATAGATTTTAACAAAACCGACGTAAAGAAAAACTATTTATATTTTTCTTATAAGGTTAATGGGGAAGTTGTTTCAAGTGGTACGGTGTTATTTACAAAAGCAAAACACTTTGACTTTATAGACCCAGAGTTGTGCGTGAGATTAGACGGAGATGAAATAACCGTAAAATCAAACGCTTATGCAAAATACGTTGAAATAAGCGACCAAACGGGCGACTTAAAACTCAGCGATAACTATTTTGACATGAATAAAGGCGAGAAGAAAATAAAAATCCTTTCAGGAAGCCCGAAAGGATTAAAAGTAAAATCTGTTTACGATATTAGATGATAACTTCGTGAGAGCCAAGGTCGTGAGAAGTTAATTTGTTATAAATGCTATTATTTTTTCTATATTGAGAGGGAGATATGCCGTATTCGGTTTTGAACGACTTGTTAAAGTAAGAAACTGTATAAATACCGCATATTTCTGCAATCTTGATAATAGGCATTTTAGATGATTTTAAGAAAGTGCAAGCATAAGCGAGTTTGTTTTTTAGTAAAACCTTGTTTGGTTGTGGCAAGTTAGCCTTTTTGAACAAACGAGAAACGTGTTCGTGTGTGTAAGATTTTTTACGGCAAATAGCATCAATACCGAGCGTAAAATTAGACGGGTTATTGAGTTCGTGAAGAATAGCGCTAACAACGATATTATCGTCAATGTTAACGTTTCCCAAGAAATGTATATCAATTAGTTGGGTCAAAAGTTTAGTGATAATATTCTTTAAACAAATCTGCGATTGCTTTAAATCCTTAATGCTATAAGCAGAGGCGAGTAGTTTCATATAATTATGCATATTATGACCAGAACTCTTAAATATGACTATCCCATCTTTTAATAGGGAATTATGGACGTCAATACCAAGTTGATTTGAAAGAGCATCAATAAATTTCATATCAACTTCAAAGTTAAGAAGAACAACGGTGCTGTTTCCATTTCTTTTGACTGTATGAGCAACGTCTGGGCGAAGTATACAAGTTGTATTTTTGTCAAGAATGGTGTCTACACCATCAATAGTTTGAATTAAAGAGCCACGTTCAATGAGCATAAACTCATAATAAGTATGGTCGTGTTCGTAGGGTAAAAGTTCGTTTTCATTATTGATAAAAGCATTTACTTCGACAGGACCTAGACTGTTAGGCCACATATTTAAGTGTTGTTTCATAATTATCTCTCCTTGTTAATAGAATAAAGCATTTTGAGTAAAAATACAAGTGAAACAATAAAATTATTTAAAAAAATTTTTGAAAAGTCATTTTTGAACAAATTTTTTCAAGATTGTGTGTAGACATTTAAGTTAATAAACATTATAGTTAAAATAGCGAAAAAGATATTAAAGTGAATTCAAATCGGGTTTTTTAGACAAATAAAAAATCTGTTATGAATAATAAAACAAAAAAAATGATGGAGGAAAACTTTATGCGAAAAAATTATGTAGCACCAAGTATGTCACAAACAAAGATAGACGACGTGTGTGTCTTGCTTGCTAGTGGAGTTGCTTGGGAAGTTGGCGGAGACGGGCAATTAGTGCCGGATATTTTCGGCGGAACTATTAGTTAATTTGCACGAAGAAGAAAGAAATATGAAAAAGGAGATTATTATGAAAAGAATAAATGATTTAAGAAAAATTATTGTTTTTGTTTTGTCGTTTTTAGCATTGACCTGCTTTATGTTTTCTTTTAGCACGATTACGACAAAAGCAGATGCAACGCCCGCAACGGCAACAATATATATGCAAAAGGGCGCACGTGTTCGTACAGCGGGCATTATTGATGGAAGAAACGGTATTAGTTGGCAATTAGCAATGGATGCAACTACTTATGGCGAAATTGAAAGCGCAGACGTTTCATATGGTATTTTAATTGCACCTGAAGATTATGGTGCACTTACTGAAGCAACCGTTTTTGCAGAAGATGGTAAATTCTGGTGGAAAAAGTTCTCTGATAACACAGAAGTTAATAAGGCGGACGGTAAAAAACAGATTTGGAACTTAGAAACAGAAACGTTGGCAGTAGATGGCTCGATTGCATATTTCAACGGCTCTTTGGTAGACGTTTTACCTGAAAACGTATATCGTGAATTTAATGCAGTTGGTTATATGAAATATTTAGACGGCACACAAACAAAATATAAATTTGCAGATGCTAACGACAACGTTAGAACTATGACGTTCGTTGCACTTCGTTATCTTGAAAGCGCACAAAACACTTTAGATGCAACTCAAGAACAAGCATTTAGAGCAAAATACGTTGTTACTAAACCAGTCGGCGTGACCTTTAACGTTAACGGCAACACGCAAGACGAAACGCTTGACCTAGCAATCAGTGAAGTTTATAGCGCAAATAAATTAGCAAAACTTGCAGGCGTTACTATTACAAATTTAATCAAGAGTGCAGACTCAGTTGATAATCTCAAAATAGCAAAGGATACAACTCAAATTTCTGGCGAAGTTAAATTTGAATCTGTTGAGAGTCAAAATTTAGCAGGTACATACGCTTTGTCAGATGGAACGTTAAAACTTGAATTTGACGGTACAGCAAGTGTAACAAAAGGCGAAACCACAACTTACGGCAACTGGAAAATGGCATTTGATAAAAACCTTTATTCAACCGTAGCAATGGTTGCAACGTCAAGTGCAGATGCAAGTATGATTGTTGGCATTGAAAAGACTGCATCTGCTTATGCACTTGTTAACGGTGACGAAAATTATGACCAAACCGAAAGTGGCGTTACTACTATTTATGAAGAAATGCTCGGTACATATAAACAGTGTATTAAGTATTCGATTGGTTCCATGTATTCGACTACTGTTGAAATATTTAAGGAAGGCGAAACTTTTAAGATTAAATGCAACTATGTTACTGGAACTTTAACAGTTAATCCAGAATCAGGTGTATTTGGTACTTATAAGAGTAGTAGTTTGGGAGATGCTCAAGGATATTATACAAAAATAGATGGGAAGTATCATTTATTTAATCAGGTAACCAATAACGGTTTGAGGCATTACGGCTTGTTGATACAAGGAAAGACAGAAGCTATAAGTCAAGATAGTTTGGAAGATGAAGTATATAAAAAATTAACAGGTAATTATTCTTATTCAATCGATGGTTTAACGGCTTCAGCCACTATTACAGATGAATTATTTACTTTTGATAGCATTACAGAATCAACTAAATCTATGAGATATGGTAACGTTAGAAAAGTTTCAAACGTTATGGTTGGCTCAACTTCACTAGGTACTTCTCTTGACTTAATATTAAGGTCCAAAGATGTTGGTGATTTACGTTTTACACAAAATGATAATAATGCATATTCTTCAGGCAACTGTCCATTCTTTATTGCGGGTGACGTAGCTGTGTTTGCTATAAACGTGAACTCAGGCCGTATACTTGTAAAGGGAGAGTCAACAACTCAACACAGTTATGAAAGCGCTGTAAGAACTTTTATTTCTGGTAAATATTTAGGT
>JAGCIP010000113.1 GCA_017648525.1 Clostridia bacterium | reverse complement strand
GGCGGAAAATTTCATCAAGGATTCGGCGTGATCAAAAAATAGGCGTTTACTGGAGAGAATTATGGATTATAGAAAACACATAAGTCAAAAACTAAATATAGATGGAGTTAGTGCGGAACAACTTTGTTCTTTTATAGAAATTCCGCCGAACAACGATATGGGTGACTTTGCGTTGCCATGTTTTAAATTGTCTAAAATTTTAAGGAATTCTCCCGTAAAAATTGCAGAAGACCTTAAAAACGCTTTTGTAGTTGACGAATATATTTCAGAGTGTAGTGCGGTTAACGGTTATCTTAATTTTAAGATAAACCGTAAAGGTTTTGCTTTTAATTTGATAGAAAAAATACTAAATGCGGGCGACGCTTACGGTAGTGCGGAAATTGGCAAAGGAAAAACCGTTTGTATCGACTATTCTTCCATAAACATTGCAAAGCCTTTCCATATAGGACACTTAAGCACTACGGTAATAGGTAGCGCACTTTGTAAAATATATAGATTTTTAGGCTATAAAGTAGTTGGTATTAACCATTTAGGTGATTATGGCACGCAGTTTGGCAAACTTATCGTTGCTTATAAAAAATGGAGTAGCGAAGAACAAGTAAAAGAAGGCAGACTTAAAGAACTCACACGTATTTACGTTAAATATCACGACGAGGCTAAACTCGACCCGACTATGGACGATATGGCAAGGCGTTATTTTAAGTTGATAGAAGACGGGGACGAAGAGAGCAATAAACTCTTTGAGATGTTTAAGAAAATCACCTTAGAAGAAGTGGATAAAATATACAAATTATTGAACGTTGAGTTTGATAGTTATGCGGGCGAAAGTTTTTATAACGATAAAATGGCACCTGTTGTTAACGAACTTAAAGAAAAGGGTTTGATGAAGACTTCGGACGGTGCGTCTATCGTAGATTTAGAAGAATACGGTATGTCGCCGTGCTTGATACTTAAATCAGACGGCTCGTCGCTTTACGCAACACGTGATATGGCTGCCGCCGTTTATCGTAAAAACACTTATAATTTTGACAAGTGCTTATACGTAGTTGCATATCAACAAAATTTACATTTTAAGCAATTCTTTAAGGTGCTTGAACTTATGGGTAAAGAGTGGGCTAAGGATTTAGTTCACGTTGCGTACGGAATGGTTTCGTTAGAAAGCGGGTCAATGAGTACCCGTTCTGGAAACGTTGTTTTGCTTGAAGACGTTATCAATAAGACCATAGAAAAAGCATATAAAGTTATAGAAGAAAAGAACCCCGAATTACAAGATAAAGAAACTATCGCCAAAGCGGTTGGAACGGGTGCGGTTATTTTTGGTGCACTTTGTAACAACAAAATTAAAGACATTGTGTTTAGTTACGACAGGGTTTTAAGTTTTGAAGGTGAAACTTGCCCTTACGTTCAATACACGGTTGCTCGCTGTAACAGCGTTATAGCAAAGTGCGGTGAACTTGGCGACTTTAAGAAAGTTGAAATGAACGACGACGAGTATGCGGTTATCGCAGAACTTGGCAAGTTTGAAGAAATCATTAAAGCATCTGCGGAAAAATACGAACCGTCTTTGGTTACCCGCTATGCGATAGACCTTGCCACCGTGTTTAACAAATTCTATATGAACTGTAAAATTGCAGTCGCAGAAGAAGATGTTAAAAACTTCCGTTTGTCGATAACAAAAGCGGTAAAAATCACGCTTACTAACGCTCTTACTCTTTTGGGTATAGAAACTGTTGAACAAATGTAAGGTGAAATATGAACAAAGCAATTATTTTTGACCTTGACGGTACACTTTTAGATACTTTGCCTGATTTAGAGTACAACTGTAACCTAATGTTAGAACATTTTGGTTTCCCCAAAGTTGATAGGGAAAAGGTAAGGTGTTCAATCGGTAACGGTGCGATAAAATTAGTTCAAAGGGTGCTTGGCGATAATTACGACCCCGCACGTTTTGACGAACATTTTAAATATTACTCTAAGTTATACGACCAGTCTGAAAGTCCCAAAACAAATTTTTTCGACGGAATACCCACCGTTTTGCGTGAACTAAAAAAGAGAGGGTATAAACTTGCTATTTGCACTAACAAACCGCAAATTCCCACAGATAATGCATGCGAAAAATATTTTAAGGAATTCGGATTTGAACTTGCCGTTGGCTTAACAGACGATAGCAAAAAGAAACCCGACCCACAATCTACTTTAAATATTTTGGAAAAACTCGGTGTGGGAAAAGAGAACGCATATTTTATAGGCGACGGAGAAACCGACGTTCAAACGGCTAAAAATGCTGGCATTAAAAGTATTGCCGTTTTATGGGGTTATAGAAAAAAAGAAGACTTAAAACAAGCGGGTGCGGAAATTTTTGCTGAAAAACCGCTTGACTTATTAGATTTAATCAGTTTATAATTCTTTATGACCTGTGCGTTTGCATGGTCAATCTAACGTTTTAAGAATTTTAATTTCTTATCATTTTTATTTTTTATTTTTACATACTTTTTTTATTTTTTTCGTCTGTTGACGAAGTATCTATTTTTTAATTGTTTTATAAAAAATTTGCAAGGAGAAACAAATTGCAAAAAATATACCAAACGGTAATAGTAGGCGGTGGCGTGTCAGGGTTGGCGTGCGCCGTTGAACTACTAGGCAACGAAAGTGCCTTACTTGGCGAAAACGTTCTTATTTTAGAACGCAACGACAGGGTAGGCAAGAAACTTATTGCAACCGGTAACGGACAAGGAAACCTTATGAACCAAAAGTTTAATAAGGAATTTTATCACGGCGAAAAATCGTTTGTTTGCGATTTTATCGATAACGCTTTTAAGGTTGATTTAGAAAGTTATCTAAACGACTTGGGAATTCCGCTATACACAAGCAAGGACGGAAAGAAATACCCATTATCTCGCCAAGCAAGTTCTGTTTTAGACGTGTTGCGTGCAAACTTAATGGAAAAAGGTTGCCAAATAAAAACTGATAGCAAGGTAGTTGAGATAGAGAAAAAGGCAGACTTGTTTTTAGTTAAAACGCAAAGCGAACAATATCTGTCAAAAACGGTCGTTATGGCAACGGGCGGTTGTGCGGGCAAACAATTCGGCACGGACGGAAGTTCATATTCGCTAGCGCAAAAATTTGGGCATAGATTAACGCCACTTTTCCCGTCGCTAGTTCAATTAAAAACCGAAACCAACCTTATAAAAGGACTTAAAGGTATAAAGGAATTAGCGCGCGTAACAGCGGAAATAGACGGCAAGGAAATTACAAGTGCGACAGGGGATTTACTTTTCACCGAATACGGGGTATCGGGCAATACCATCTTCCAAATATCGTCTGCCTTTAGCGGGCGTGGAAATGAAAGCGTTAAGATAGAGTTTCTACCCGAATTAAGTTTTGACCAAGTTCAAGAAATACTTAAAAAGAGAGAGAAACTTTCTTACCTAAAAAATCTTGAACCACTAAACGGAGTAATCGTTAAAAGACTTGGGCAAGCAGTTGTGAAAACGGCAAAATCAAATAGTTCTAAAGACGTGGCGTACGCTCTTAAAAATTTTCGCTTAAAAGTTACGGGGAATACCGGCTTTAACTATGCGCAGGTAACAAAGGGCGGAATTAGTACGTCAGATATAAATTCAAAGACAATGGAAAGCAAGTTGCAAAAGAATTTTTATCTAATAGGCGAAACCGTGGACGTGGACGGCGATTGCGGTGGATATAACGTTACTTTTGCTTTTGTAACGGGTATCGTTTGTGCAAAGGCGATAAAAAACAAACTAAAATAGGGAGTATCTAACAAAATTCCCGTATTTTTTCTATCAAAAATATTATAAAATATACTTAAGAGAAAGTTAGGAGAGAACAAATGCAAAGATTTATATTGTTTTCTGAAAATGTGCTTTTAGAAAAGCATTTATCGGTTGTTCGTGAAATAGGCAGGCAAATAGGCGTAAAAGCGCCTGCAAGCAAGAAAAAAGAGCAAATAATTAAAGAAATTATTGCTATTCAAAACGGCAAGATTGAGCCTGTTAAGAACAACAATAAAGGTGCGCCCACAAAAATTAGCGTGGACGTTTCGGAATTTTATCAAACCGAAAATACTCCGTTTGGAGAAATATTCCCGAAACCGCAAGATAAGTTAATTATTAGCGACGTTGAGCGTGCGCCGTTCGTCGTTGAAGGCGTTCTGGAATTGCATATTGCAGGCTACGGATTTTTGCGTGTTTGCAATTATGAAAATTCAAAAGAAGACATTTACGTTTCTCAAGCAAACGTTAAAAAGTATAATCTTCGTCGTGGCGATAAAGTTAGAGGTGTTGCAAAGGGCGTGCGTGATAACGACTTGCCCGCTCTTCAAGAAGTTAGCCAAATAAACGGTTTAGACCCCGAATTATACAGCAAGAGAAAATATTTCGATAATTTAGTAAGTTATTATCCAAACCAAAAACTCAAATTAGAAATAGAAGGGGAAAATTCTCCGTTAAGTTTGCGTTTGTTGGACTTATTTGTTCCGCTAGGCAAAGGACAAAGGGGGCTTATAGTAGCACCGCCTAAAACGGGAAAAACTACGCTATTAAAACTTATTGCCCAAGCCATAGAGAAAAACCACAAAGACGTGGAACTTATAATATTACTCATTGACGAGCGTCCGGAAGAAGTTACCGACATTAAGCGTTCGGTTAAGGGAGAAGTTGTTTATTCAACCTTTGACGAAAGCCCAGAACATCATATAAAGGCGGCGGAACTTGTTATAAACCGTGCAAAAAGGTTGGTGGAAGTTGGTAAAGACGTGGTTATTCTTATGGACTCTATTACACGTCTTGCAAGAGCGTATAATAATACGGTAGAAAGTTCAGGAAAGACCTTATCGGGCGGATTAGACCCCAACGCAATGACAGGGCCAAAGAGATTTTTCGGAGCGGCAAGAAATACCGAAGACGGCGGAAGTCTTACTATATTGTCAACGGCATTAGTAGATACAGGCAGTCGTATGGACGATATTATATTTGAAGAATTTAAGGGCACGGGCAATATGGAAATACGCCTTTCTAGAAGTTTGAGTGAAAGACGAGTTTTCCCTGCAATCGATATTAATAAATCTGGGACGAGAAAAGAAGATTTATTGCTTAATGAAGAAGAAATTGAGTGCGCTTATAAACTACGTGGGATGCTTGCAACTCGAATTGATGCAACCGAAATGCTAATAGAGATGTTGAGAAAGAGCAAAAACAACAAAGATTTAATTGATAAAGCCGACGCTTGGCTTAAATTGTATAACAAGTAAAATGAAATCACAAAGGAATAAAACGATAGATTTCCCTATAGAGCAAGCGGGGGAGTATTTAAGTGGTGTTATAAAACAAGAAGACGTGGTGGAAATTCCCTGTAACTGTACGGTAATGGGGGACGCCTTTAGTTTGCTAAAAAAGATAAAAGATAAGAGCGTTGACTTAATAATAGTAGACCCACCTTATAACCTTGACAAAGATTTTCACGGTAATATCTTTAAAAAGCGTGGGGTAGAAGACTATTACGAATACACCGAAAGTTGGATAAATGCGGTTAAGCCAAAGTTAAAAGATACGGCGAGCATATACGTTTGTTGTGACTGGAAAAGTGCCTTGGCAATCGGGATTGTTTTAGATAAACACTTTAAGTTAAGAAACCGCATAACTTGGCAAAGAGAAAAAGGGCGTGGAGCAAAAACCAACTGGAAAAACTCTATGGAAGACGTGTTTTTTGCAACGGTTAGCGATAAATATACCTTTAATCTCGACGCAGTTAAACAAAGGAAAAAAGTGCTAGCACCTTATAAGGTGGACGGCAAACCTAAAGACTGGGAAGAAACCGAGCAAGGCAAATTTAGAAATACTTGTCCGTCTAATTTTTGGGATGATATTGCTGTTCCTTACTGGTCAATGGTTGAAAACACCGCACACCCAACCCAAAAGCCAGAAAAACTTATTGCAAAACTAATTCTTGCAAGTTCAAACGTTGGCGATTTGGTTTTAGACCCCTTTGCGGGTAGTGGAACTACGGGCGTAGTTGCTAAAAAATTAGGTAGAAATTATATAAATTTAGAGCAAAACCCACTTTATTGCGCTTGGGGTGAAAAACGCCTTAAAAATGCGGAAACGGATAAAAGCATTCAAGGATACGAAAACGGTGTTTTTTACGAGAGAAACAGCAGACCTCAAAACAAGTGTGAATAGCAAAACCTATCAAACCCCGAAAGAGTTTTTCGGGGTTTTTGTTATAAAAAACGGAAATATATAAAAAATTGCGTTTATAACTTGAAAAAAAACACAAGATATTGTATAATAGTTAATATTATTACCAAAATCATACAAAAAAACGGGAGAGAATAAATGGCTAAAAAAGCAAACGGATACGTTGCCGAAGACATTAAAATATTAGAAGGGCTAGACGCGGTTAGAATGCGTCCCGGTATGTATATAGGCACAACGGGTGTAAAAGGCTTGCATCATATTTTGTGGGAAATCGTTGACAACGCTGTGGACGAAGCCGCAAACGGATTTGCCGATAAAATTGAAATAAAATTATATAAAGACGGTAGTGCGTCGGTTGAAGATAACGGGCGTGGTATTCCCACCGATATTCACTCTAAGGCGGGTGTTTCTGGCGTAGAAGTCGTATTTACACAATTACATGCGGGCGGTAAGTTTAATGCGGACAATTATAGTTATTCGGGCGGTTTGCACGGAGTTGGTGCATCTGTCACGAACGCACTTTCGGAGTGGCTTAAAGTAGAAGTGTATAAAAACAATACGACCTATCAAATGGAATTTTCTAGTTATTTAGATAAAGAAACAAGTAAAATCAAGTCTGGTATACCGAAAGCGCCTTTAAAAGACACCAAGATAAAGACCAAGAAAAAAGGCTCATTTATTAGATTTATGCCTGATAAAAGAGTGTTTGAAACAATAGTTTTCAATCCCGAAACAATCTTAAAGCGTTTGCGTGAATTAGCCTTTTTAAATAAGGGATTAGAGATAAAGTTTTACGACGAAAATACCGATTACGGTAGAACTTATAAGTTCGACGGTGGTGTTGTAGATTTTGTTAAATATCTAAACGAAGGTAAAAGCGTTTTATATAGCGAGCCTTTATATGCGTCGGGAACGAAAGACGGCATAATGGTTGAGTTTGCCGTTCAGCATACTGATGCGTACGTGGACAGCGTATATTCTTACGTAAATAATATTCCAACAGGCGAAGGGGGCACACACGAAACGGGTTTCCGCTCTGGGCTTACCCGCACGCTTAACGATTACGCAAGAAGTAGAAACCTATTAAAAGAAAAAGATGAAAACTTGCTGGGCGACGATTTTAAGGAAGGGCTTACTGCAATAGTTTCAATAAAAATGCAAAACGTGCAGTTTGAAGGTCAAACAAAAACAAAACTTGGCAATCCCGAAGCTCGCCCCGCTGTTGAAAGCGTAACTGTAACCGAACTTGACCTTTTGATGAAAAATAAAAAATTACAAAAGGTTTTCGATGCGATAATTAGCAAGGGCTTAAAAGCGGCGTCTGCAAGACTTGCCGCAAGAAAGGCAAAAGAAATAGCAAGAGCGTCAAAGAGCATTGAATCTCAAAATTTAGTTGGCAAATTAGCCTCTTGTTCGGGCAGAAAAGCAGAACTTAACGAGTTATTTATTGTAGAAGGTGATTCTGCAGGTGGAAGTGCTAAACAAGCAAGAGTTAGACAATATCAGGCTATTTTACCGCTACGAGGTAAACCGCTTAACGTAGAAAAGAAAAAGTTAGACCAAATTCTCCAAAACGAAGAAATAAGAACGATTATTTCCGCACTTGGCACGGGAATAGGTCCTGAATTCGATATTGAAAGCCTTAAATTCCACAAGGTAATAATTTTATCAGATGCCGACCAAGACGGTGCGCATATAAGAGCAATTTTATTAACTTTCTTTTTTAGATATATGAGAGAACTTGTTAACGCAGGGCACGTATATATCGGAATGCCCCCGCTATATAAAGTCCATAAAGGCAACGTTGTTGAGTATGCTTACGACGACAACGAACTTGAAAAAAAGAAAAATAAAGTTGGTAGGGGTGCGTTGGTACAAAGATATAAAGGACTTGGCGAAATGAACCCTAGTCAACTTTGGGAAACGACCATGGACCCGCAAACACGTTCGCTTATGCGTGTTACGATAGAAGATGCGGCGGAAGCGGACAGACTTATCACGGTGTTGATGGGGGACGAAGTGGGCGAAAGAAAGAAATATATTTTTGAGCACGCTAACTTTAACAAAGAAGACAAGTTTGCAAAGATGAAACACTCTCAATAAGGGGAAAGTAAATGGAAAACGAAAAAGGCATAATTTTAAGTTCGCTTGACGAAGTTTTGAAAAATTCAATGATACCGTACGCGGAAAACGTAATATTAGACCGTGCGTTACCACGTGTTGAAGACGGGCTTAAACCCGTTCAAAGAAGAATACTTTACGCAATGTACGAAATGGGCTTAACCCAAGACAAACCGCATAAAAAATGTGCAAAAATCGTCGGTGAAGTTTTAGGTAAATACCATCCGCACGGAGATAGTTCGGTTTACGGTGCGTTAGTACATTTAGCGCAAGATTTTAATATGCGTTGTCCGTTAGTGGACGGGCAAGGTAACTTTGGTACGGTTGACGGCGACTCTGCAGCAGCGTATAGGTACACCGAAGCAAGATTAGAAGCACTTTCGCTTGAACTTTTAAAAGATATAGAGAAAAACACCGTTGAGTTTAGTCTTAACTTTGACGACACGCAGGAAGAACCCGACACCTTGCCGGGCAGATACCCCAACCTATTAGTAAACGGTGCAACGGGTATAGCCGTAGGGCTTGCAACTAATATTCCACCGCACAACTTGGTTGAAGTTATAAACGGTACTATTGCGTATATAGATAATCCAAGAATTTCATTGAAAGATATGATGAAATTCATTAAAGCGCCCGATTTCCCGACGGGTGGATATATAATTGCGGGCGAAGAATTAGAAGAAGCCTATAAAACGGGTAGGGGCAAAATTAAAATTAGAGCCCGAGTAAACATTGAAAAGGAAAGCGGGGAAAAGCAAAACTTAGTTATTTCTGAACTTCCTTATCAAGTAAACAAGGCAAACCTTTTGAAAAAAATTGCCGAAATGAGAGAAGAAAGAAAGGATTTGCTTGGCGGTATATCCGACGTAGTGGACGAATCTGACAGAAACGGTATGCGTGCGGTAATTAAACTTAGAAAGGATGCCGACGCAAAAGCCATTTTAGCGTATCTTTATAAAAATACCGATTTAGAAACTTCTTTCGGTATAAATATGGTTGCAATAGCAAACGGAAAGCCTTGTCAGTTAGGTTTGCTTGAAATCATCTCTTATTACGTAAATTATCAAAGAGAAGTAATACTTCGCCGTAGTAAATTCGATTTAGAACGTGCAAAAGAACGTGCGCATATATTAGAAGGGTTAATAGTAGCCGTAAAAAATATCGACGAAGTTATAAAGATTATTAAGAGCGCTGAAAATACAGCCGACGCGCGCAGTAAACTTCGTGCTAAATTTTCCCTTTCAGAAGCGCAAGCAAACGCTATTTTAGATTTAAGACTTGCAAGACTTACTAAACTTGAAGTTTATAAACTTGAAGAAGAACTTGCAACCCTTAAAAAGCTTATTGCGGAACTTACGGTTATTATCGGCAGTAAGCAAAAGCAAATGGAAGTGGTTAAGACCGAACTTAGCGCAATCAAGAAAAAATACGGCGACGATAGGCGCAGTAATATAATAGTCGGCGGTAAAGAAGTTGAAATTCAAAGCGTTGAAAAAGAACTTAAACAAATAGACGATTTTATGGTTGGCTTTACTATCGGCAAGGCGTTTAAGAAGATGACGCTTAAAAACTTTAATGCTAGCGATAAACAAATTAAAGATAATTCAAATCCAGACGACTTTATTAAGTTTGCAGTAAAGGCGCGCACCGACCAAATTCTTTATGCATTTACCAACCTTGGTAATTGCTGTAAAATCGATATGGAAATTGCGCCCGAATGCAGATACCGTGATAAAGGTTGCAAGTTTACAGACGTTTGTAAAGAAGCGTCAAGAAACGAATACCCCGTTGCTTTCTTTGCCGTTGACGAAGATAAGTTGCCGGACGGACATTTATTGTTCTACACCCAAGACGGCTTAATTAAAAAGACCGAGTGGGCGGAATACGGCTTAATTAAACCTTATTATCAAGCAATTAAACTAAAAGACGGCGACGCGTTGATTGCCGTTGAAGAAGATAGAAAGGATACGACGATTGCTTTCGTTACCGAAAACGGTTTGGCGCTAAACGCATTAAAGGACGATATTCCCGTTCAAGGTAGAGTTGCAGGTGGCGTAAAAGGTATAAATCTCAATAAGGGCGACAAGATTATTTTCATTTCGCAAGTAGACGAAGAAGGCGAATTTGTAACCGTTACCAACACAGGCTTTTACAAGAGAGTAATAATAAGCGAAATAGAGCCTATGGCAAGGTACAGAAAGGGCGTTAAGTTAGTTGAACTTGGAAAATCTGTTAAACTGGTTTACGCTGGTATTGTAAAAGAACCTTACGACTTGGCTGTTGTTGATAACTTTGGCGTTGCATTTACAGTAAACACAGAAACTCTTTCGATAGAAAATAGAACGACTAAGGGTAAAACCCTTAAAAATGAAAACAAAAAGCGTATGCCGGAAAAGGTATTTAGATTGTTTTAAAAAATGGAATTAGTGATTTTAACCGCGCTTGGCGTTGGCGGTGCAACCGTAATAGGTGCTCTTTTAGGTTTTATATTTAAGAATATAACTCACAAATTTTCTGATATTGTGTTGTCGTTTGCTGCGGGGGTTATGCTTT
>JAGCIP010000112.1 GCA_017648525.1 Clostridia bacterium | reverse complement strand
GTTGACTCTCTTGCAATCGCTATCGGTACTTCGCACGGTGCTTATAAGTTCAAGGGCGATGCTATGCTTCGCTTTGATATTTTGGAAGAAGTTGGAAAGCGTCTTCCCAAGTTTCCCATCGTACTTCACGGTGCATCTTCCGTTATTCCCGAATACGTTGACATTATCAATGAATTCGGTGGCATGATGCCTGGTGCTAAGGGCGTTCCCGAAGATATGCTTAGAAAGGCTGCATCTATGGCTGTATGTAAGATCAATATCGACTCCGACCTTCGTCTTGCATTTACCGCCGCTATCAGAAAGCACTTCGTTGAAAATCCTGCTCACTTTGACCCCCGTCAATACCTTAGCCCTGCTCGTACGCTTATCAAAGAATGCGTTAAGCATAAACTTGTTAACGTTCTTGGTTGCAACGGCAAAGCATAATTTAAGATTTAACGATAAAACCCCGTCGCATTATTGCGATGGGGTTTTCATATACTTTAATTTATTATCTTTTTAATTTTTGGATAAATTAAGGTTACCAAATACAACAAGAAACAATCTACTACAAACAAGATGGCAACGGTTGTGAGCGCGATTGCTACTGCTTGTGGCGCAAGTCCGTTTACAAATAAGAGTATTACCGTTTGGTATGCAATTCCTATAATATAAACCACAATCAAAGAAACTGTTAAATCAAACCACAAAAACAACTTTCTATTTTGATTTTTAGAAAGCGCGCCTGCCATTATAGCGCCAAAAACAAAACCTAGCAAATATCCAAACGACGGTTGAAATACGTAAGAAATTCCGCCACCATGCGCAAACACAGGCAAACCTATTATTCCTAACAAAAGATAAGCAATTTGCGAAATTGCACCGTCCTTTGCACCCAAAAAAAGCCCGGACATCATAACGAATAACGTTTGAAAAGTAAAGCAAATATAACCGACTGGAATATGTATATATCCACCGATTATCGTTAACAAAGTAAATAAACTAATTCTTATTAACCTACGCGTGTTCATTTAATTTCGCACTCACTTCTTCATTATTTAAGATTTTAACACTTCCATCCGTTAGTTCAACTACTAACCTACCCTTTTCATCAACGTCACGAGCAACTGCAACAAACTGCTCTTTTCCACTAACAACTACTTCTTTTCCAAGCAAGAAACACTTCTTTCTATATTCTTCTAAATATTTTAAATCTTTAAGTGAACGAGAAATTTTTAATAACTCATTTACAATTTTTGCCACTAAAACATTTTTTGATACGTCGCCAATATTTCCTGCTCTGCAAGCAAAATCAACAGGGAAATTTTGCGTAGTAAGATTTATACCTATTCCTACAATAATTTTGTGATTATTGCCACCGTCTAAATCGAAAACACCTTCCGTTAGTATTCCTACGCATTTCTTTCCATCTACGTATACGTCGTTAACCCATTTAATAAGCGCAGGTTTCTTCGTAAGTTGCTCAATAACGTTTGCCGTCACAAGCGCTGACGCTGTTGTAATTAAAGTGCAATCTTCAGGCGCAATATTAGGCGTAAGAATAACGCTCATATATATCCCGCTATCATTAGGCGAAAAGAAACTTCTACCACGTCTGCCTTTTCCACCCGTTTGCTCCTTCGCTACGATAACAGTACCGTTTTTTGCCCCTTCAATCGCTTTGATTTTTGCCGTATCGTTGGTTGAAACAAGCGTATCATATACAAAAACGTCACTATCAGTTTCGAGTAATCTTTTTATTCCTTCCTCGCTCAAAACGTTAGAATTTTTGCGTAAAACGTATCCTTTGTTAGTCGCCCCAACAATATCGTGACCATCTAAAAGTAAACTTTTTACCGCTTTCCACACAGCCGTTCGCGAAACTCCTAGCATTATAGCTATTTCTTCACCCGAAACGCTAACACCTTTATTCTCTTCTAAAATCGTCAAAACGTTACTTTTTACCGACATATCCACACCTCTACACATAATATATATCAAAAAGTGATGATTGTCAACCATACACAATCATCAAGTTAACAAATATTTTAATTTTTTTT
>JAGCIP010000111.1 GCA_017648525.1 Clostridia bacterium | reverse complement strand
GTCAACTGCACATGCTACTGTACATCCTACCATTGGGTTGTTTCCAATTCCTAAGAATCCCATCATCTCTACGTGTGCAGGTACTGATGATGATCCTGCGAATTGTGCATCTGAGTGCATACGTCCCATTGTGTCAGTCATACCATAAGATGCAGGACCTGCAGCCATGTTATCTGGGTGAAGTGTTCTACCTGTACCACCACCTGATGCTACTGAGAAATAACTCTTACCATTTTCGATAGCCCATTTCTTATAGGTACCAGCAACGGGGTGTTGGAAACGAGTTGGGTTGGTTGAGTTACCAGTAATTGATACACCAACGTTTTCGTGTCTCATAATTGCAACGCCTTCTGGAACGCTATCTGAACCATAGCATTTAACGTTAGCTCTAGCGCCTTTAGAGAACGGTCTTTCTTCTAATACTTCAACTTCTTCAGTTGCAGGGTTAAACTTTGTTTCAACGTAAGTGAATCCGTTAATTCTTGAAATGATATAAGCAGCGTCCTTACCTAAACCGTTAAGAATAACTCTTAAGGGTTTTACACGAACTTTGTTAGCATTAAGAGCAATCTTAATTGCACCTTCTGCTGCAGCGAAAGATTCGTGACCTGCAAGGAAGCAGAAACATTCGGTTTCTTCAGATAAAAGCATTTTACCTAAATTACCGTGGCCAAGACCAACCTTTCTGTTTTCTGCAACTGAACCAGGGATACAGAAAGCTTGTAAACCAATACCGCTATTTGCTGCTGCGGTTGCTGCTGATTTATCACCGGTTTTTTCTGCTGCTTTTAATGCGATTGCAGAACCAACGGTGTATGCCCATTTAGCGTTTTCAAAACAAATGGGTTGGGTTTCTTGCGTAATGGTATAGGGGTCAATCCCATACTTGTCGCAAATTTCTTTACATTCATCAATAGATTTGATGCCATATTCAGCCAAGGTAGCAAGAATTTTGGCTTCACGTCTTTCATAACCTTCAAAATGTGCCATAATTACTTTTACCTCCCATTATTCCTTACGTGGGTCAATATACTTAACCGCACCGTCTTCTTCCTTAAAGCGACCGTAAGTACCTTTTGCCTTTTCGTACGCTTCGTTGGGTTCCATACCTTTCTTAATGAAATCGGTCATCTTTCCAAGAGAAACGAATTCGTAACCGATAACTTCGTTATTTTCATCAAGAGCCATTCTCGTGCAATAACCTTCGGTCATTTCAAGATATCTAACGCCCTTTGCTTTAGTACCATACATAGTACCAACCATTGAACGTTCGCCTTTACCAAGGTCTTCCATACCAGCACCGATAACCAAACCGTCTTCCGAGAAAGCAGATTGTGAACGACCATATACGATTTGCAAGAAGAGTTCTCTCATTGCCGTATTGATAGCGTCACAAACAAGGTCGGTATTAAGCGCTTCGAGAAGAGTTTTGCCGGGGAGAATTTCTGCTGCCATTGCTGCAGAGTGAGTCATACCCGAGCAACCGATAGTTTCTACGAGTGCTTCTTCGATTATACCGTTTTTAACGTTTAACGATAATTTGCACGCGCCTTGTTGAGGTGCGCACCAGCCTACACCGTGCGTATATGCGGAAATGTCTTTGATTTCCTTTGCTTCTACCCATCTACCTTCTTCAGGAATAGGAGCGGGACCGTGTTTAGGTCCTTTGCATACGCAGGTCATTTCTTTAACTTCAGTTGAATACTGCATAAATCTATGCCCTCCAAATATGTTTTCTAATTTATCCTAAAAAGTATAACATAAAACGGCGCATTTTGACAATTATTTTACGCCGTTTTTAATCATTAAAAATCTTTTTTACACTATTTTTTATTAGGTTTAGAATTTACCCGCTTATAATGGAACAAATACTGTTGAAAATAGCCCGCATTTTCCCCAAATCTTTGCAATAAATACTCGGTGATTTTATTCCTGTCTTTTTCTTTGCCATTAAAATCTTCTCTGTAAACTTTTTCAATCCAAGTATCTACGGGGAAACTATCCGCCCTATGATACCCGAAAAGCGAAACGCAGTCTGCCACCTTTGGACCTACCCCACGAATCTTTACAAGTTCCTTTTTTAAGTCCGCCGTAGTCAAATTCTCAAAATCGGTCAAATCATAACCGTTTAAAATAGAGTTTGCAAGGTGTGAAAAGTATTCCGCACGATAGCCAAGCCCCGCACTCTTATAAAAATCTAACGGTGCGCTCGCCAGCTTTTCAATTTTAGGAAAGGCAAAGTATTCTTGTGATAAAAAAGTTTTCTTTTCACCTAAATGCGTGCAGATTTTTTCTATGCTTTTCTTTATTCTTGGAATGTTATTGTTTTGTGATATTATAAAAGTGAAAAGCGTTTCAATTTTATCCTGGTTTAATATTCTTATGCCCTTGCCTAACTTGCACGCCGTTGTTAAAATTTCCACGCCGAAAGATTTAGCCGAATTGCAAATTAAAGAATAATCTCTAAAAAGGTCAAAAAAATTATAAAAATAGCCTTTATCTGCATTTTCGCACTCGATAATCGTTTTATCGCCCGTTTGATAACAATACGCACACTTATCTAGTGAAAAGACCAAAAAGCCCTTATCAAAAGGCTTGTATCTAAAAAACTGACCGCAAGTGAGCGTATCGTTTATATTAAAATATTCGATAGGAAATTCAATCTTAATCATAAAAAAATTATAGCACAATAAAAATAAGTTTGCAAGGCTAAATTTTGAATTTAAAAAAATTTTGGGAGTCAAAATTGACTCCCAAATACTTTCAATTAGTTTTCTTTTGCGTAAACGCTAACTTTCTTATCCTTTCTGCCCATTCTTTCGAATTTAACAACACCGTCGATAAGTGCGTACAAAGTATCGTCACTACCGATACCAACGTTGTTACCGGGATGGATTTTAGTTCCACGTTGACGAACGATAATTCCACCTGCGAGAATTTCTTGTCCGTTTACTCTCTTAACGCCAAGTCTTTTAGCGTTGCTGTCTCTGCCGTTTTTGGTGCTACCGCCACCTTTGTGGTGAGCAAATAATCTAAATAAAAACATCATAATTAATTACCCTCCTACCTTATTTCGCAACGATTTCTAAAATCTTAACTGCGGTGAAAGGTTGTCTGTGACCTTGCTTTTTCCTTTCATTCTTCTTAGCTTTGTACTTGTAAACAATAACCTTTTTATCTTTGCCTTGTTCAACTACTTCGCCAACTGCCTTGAATGCCTTTGCTTCGTCTGCTACTTTGATGCCGTTTTCATCAGCAACCATAAGTACTGCAAACTCAACTTTTTCGCCTACGTTTGCTGAAAGTTTTTCAAACTTAACGATTGAACCAACTTCCGCTTTGTACTGCTTTGAACCGTTTTCTACGATTGCGTACATTTTGATACCTCCTGCTAACCAGTCTCGCCGAATATAATTTATTTGGGTGTGCTTGCGCACTTATAAAACCCCTTTCGAGCGGCTACCTGAATATTTTATACTTTTTATTTATAATTGTCAACTGTTTTAAGTATATTTTTGCATACTTTTTGGCAAACTCTATATAAAGAAATTTAAGGAGATTATTATGGAAAAGAACGATTACAACGTAAAAGCGATAACCGACGTTTATAAAAACGCACACATTGCTCTGCAAAGCATTTCAGACCTTTTGCCGTCTGTTGAAGACGACGATATTAAGAGCGAACTTCAAGACCAGTACGAAGGTTATGAAAAACTTATCGGCGAAATTTCAACATTTATGGCGGAAAACGATATAGAGCCAAAAGACGTTAACCCACTTAAAAAGGCAATGCTTTGGAGCAGTATTAAAATGAAAACGCTGTTCAATAGCAGTCGCAACCAAGTTGCCGAAATGATGATTAACGGCACGGTTATGGGCATAAACGAACTAACGGCAATGAAAAACGAACAAACAAACCTTGACCCGGGCGTTTTGGATTTAATAGAAAAACTCTTAAAATTAGAAGAAGAATACGAAAAAACCTTGAAAAAATATTTGTAAGTAATTAAAATTAAAGGCTCGACAGCAGTCGAGCCTTTAATTTTAATTTGATTATTTATTAACCAAAACTTTCTTTAAACGAGCAAATCTGGGAAGTCCGTCTTCTTTGATTAAATCGGTTTCGCCTTGGATAAGGGGAAGTGCGTATTTAACGAATTCGTCTGAAATACCCGTGCCGTTGTTGGTTATCCATTCAAGCGGAACAGTCTTTTCGGTGTTTGCTGCAAGTTCCAAGGGAAGAAGTTTATATTCACATTCGTACTTATCGCCTTCTTTTCTTGCGTAGCAAACCATTTTGTCGGTTTCGCCGTTTACTGCAGCACGAACTGCTTCTTTTCCAGCGCCGAAAGTTTCTTCAATATCGGTTTTACTTGCACAATGTGCTGCGCATCTTTGCATTAAAGATAATTCAACCGCTCTGGTCTTGTAACCCGTTTCAGCCTTTAAGATATTGCAAAGGGTTGCTGCAACGCCACCGAGTTGTGCGTGACCGAAACTGTCTCTTGCACCTGCTTGACCAAGTGCTTCACATACCAACACGCCGTCTGCGTTCTTGATACCTTCTGAAACAACTGCGATACACTTATTGTTGTTTTTAGCGCATACGTCTTTAACGTCCGCAATAAATTTATTGATATCGAAAACTACTTCTGGGAGATAGATAAGGTCTGCGCCTAAGCCCTTTGCTCCAGCAAGAGCAGCGGCAGCGGTAAGCCAACCTGCGTTTCTACCCATAACTTCGATTACGCAAAGCATAGGAGTATCATAAACTTTTGCGTCCAAATTGATTTCCATAATAGAAGTTGCAATATATTTAGCAGCACTTGCAAAGCCTGGGCAGTGGTCAGTTCCAAACAAGTCGTTATCAATGGTCTTGGGAACGCCGATAACGTTCATTTCATAGCCTGATTTAGCCATATACTTACTGATTTTGTTGCAAGTATCCATACTGTCGTTTCCGCCGTTGTAGAAGAAATAACGCACGTTATATTTCTTGAATACTTCAAGCAATCTCTTGTAATCGGTATCGTCTACAGATGCGTCTTTAAGTTTATATCTAACCGAGCCTAAAGCCGAAGACGGAGTGTATTTTAACAATTCTAATTCTTTGATATCTTCTTGACCCATATCGTAGAATTCTTCGTTGAGAATACCCCTGATACCGTGTGCTGCGCCGTATACGTTGGTAATCATTTCTGAATTCAATCCTTCAATGAATACGCCTGCTGCGCTTGCGTTGATAACTGAAGTCGGGCCACCCGACTGTGCGAACATCAATGCTCCTTTTAATCCTTTCATAGTTCTTCTCCTTAACTTATGTATATTAATTATTATAATTTTTTACTGATTTAATACGTGGGCTATTTCGTGCAATTCTTTGTCAAAACGCTTCTCTGCCTTATGCACTTCGCTAAACGGAACGGTTATAACTTTGTTATCTCTTATTCCTATTGCGCAACTTTCTGCTTCCTCACGCAATAATTGTACCGCCTTATAACCAAATCTTGCGGCAAGAACACGGTCTGCCATATTCGGTGAACCACCACGTTGAATATAGCCAAAGTTATTTACTTTTACTTGTATTCCACTCTTTTTTCCGATATATTCGGCTATCTCGTCACGGTTTCCCGCTCCTTCTGCCAAAATTATCATATTAGAAGTTTTGCCACGTAAATAACTCTTTTTTATTGACGCCGAAATCTTATCTAAATCGTACGAAATTTCAGGAACTAAAACGTATTCCGCACCACCCGCAACGCCTGCGTATAGGGCTATGTCGCCACAGTTTCTACCCATAACTTCAAGCAAGCCTACTCTATCGTGTGAGTGTAGTGTATCTCTTAAATTGTTTATTGCCCAAAGAACGGTGTTTACCGCCGTATCAAAACCTACCGTGTAATCGGTATAAGCAAGGTCGTTGTCTATCGTTCCAGGGATTCCCATAACTTTAATTCCAAAGTTATCGAAAAGGTCTTTTGCACCACGCAAAGTACCGTCTCCACCGATTACAACCAAACCTTCTATTCCGTATGCGGAAAGGGCTTCTACTGCTTGGCGTTGAACTTCCACGTTCTTAAACTCATCACATCTAGCCGTGTTTAAGAAAGTTCCGCCCTTGTGAATCATATTTGAAACAGAGCGAGAATCTAAACGCTTGATTTCGCCTTTAATAAGTCCAGCGTATCCCCTTTCTATACCATACACGTCCATTTTACAGTTAAGAGCCGTACGAACTACCGCTCTTATACAAGCGTTCATACCCGGTGCGTCGCCACCGCTAGTTAAAACTGCTATTGTGTCCATTTTTACTCCTTAGTCCTAAATTCGTATTGTAGTTTATTTTATCATAAGATAAAATTTTTTTCTACTGTTTTAACGGTATTTTTATACCTTTTTTAACTTTTATAATTATTTTTTCTCTTATTTTTTCTTGAAAAATATAACGTCTTGTGCCGACACAAAATTTTTAAGTTCGCCAAGTAATCCGTCACATTTTCTTATTGAACATTTTGCGTTGTATTTCTTGCCGTTCATTGCGATTATTACGGGAATATTACCTGGGTAACCTTCCAAAACGTCTCTTATATCGTCAAGGCAATTTTCCTTGCCGTCGGGGATTATTATTCCCATATATTCTTGTTCGATATTCTCTTTTACGTCTTCGTTTATCTCGAACAAGTCAATATTATCGGCTATTATTTGCGGGTTACCGTCTTTTACTTGCAATTTGCCCGAAACTTTTACAACCGTTTCTTCTTTTACAACGTCTCTAGATTTTTCAAAAACTTTAGGGAATAAAATCACTTCTATTTGCCCGTAAACGTCTTCTACCTTTACGAACGCCATAGTTTGCCCGCTACGGGTTGCTAGTCTTGTAAACTCGGTAATGATACCACCCATAACAACGTGCTCGCCTTCTTTAATTTCCGTATAAGTGCGATTGCCATCTTCGTCTTCTTCATAAAAACTTAAAACGCTAGTGTTAAAAGAGAATTTATCAAACTGCTCTTTATAATCTGCTAATGGATGCCCTGAAAAATATATTCCAAGTACGGTTTTTTCTAAGGTTAGTTTTTCTTTTGACGAATATTCACTCATAACGGGATATTCAAGTTCTAAGCCTTCGTCTTCATCAAGTATCGTGCCGAAAAGACTGATTTGTCTATCGTCTTTTTTCTTGTTTGCGGTAGAAACTCTATCCATATATTCGCCGTGAACAGCCATTAGCGTTCTTCTGTTTACACCAAAGTTATCAAACGCACCCGCTAAAATCAAACTTTCTACTAATCGCTTGTTTATTCCTAACGATACCGTTCTATTTATAAAGTCTTCAAACGAAGAAAAAACGCCGTTCTTTTCCCTTTCTTCTACTATCGCATTGATTACGCCGAGTCCAACGTTTTTAAGCCCTACTAACCCGAAACGAAGCCCGCCGTTTTCACACTTAAAGTATGCAACAGATTTATTGATGTCGGGTGCAAAAACTTGTATTCCTTTACTGTGAACGTAGGTTAAATATTTAGAAGTTTCTTCAATTTTGTCAATACGGTTGTTTAGAATAGATGCAAAAAATTCAACAGGATAATAACGTTTTAGATATGCCGTTTGATATGCTAAAACTGCATACGCCGCAGCGTGCGACTTATTAAACGCATACTTAGCAAAGCCCGCCATTTCGTCAAACACTTCGGTTGCAACGTCCACGGGAACGCCGTTAGCAACTGCACCGCAAATGGGGTCGCCTTTTTCACTCACACCGCCTTCAATGAATATCTTTTTTTGTCTATCCATTTCTTCAACGTTCTTTTTACCCATAGCACGGCGCACTATGTCTGCTTGTCCAAGCGAAAATCCGCCTAACACCTGACATATTTGCATAACTTGTTCTTGGTATATTAATACGCCGTAAGTCGCCTTTAACAACGGCTCTAACAAGGGATGTTTGTATCTTATTGTTTCAGGATTATGCTTATACTTAACGTAGGTCGGTATTGAATCCATAGGCCCCGGTCTATACATTGAAATACCTGCGATAATATCTTCAAAAGTAGATGGTTTTAAGTCACGCATAAAGCGTTTCATACCCGGACTTTCAAGTTGGAATACCGCATCGGTTTCACCTTCACCTATGAGTTTATAAGTTTCTTCGTCTTCATACCCTAATTTATGAAAGTCTAAAGTAACTCCAAAATCTTCGTAAATGTATTGCTTTGCCTTTGAAACGTCGGTTAAAGTTCTTAACCCCAAGAAGTCCATTTTAAGCATACCGAGTTGCTCAACTTCTTTCATATCAAACTGAGTAGTTACGTCGTCGCCACTTCTTTGTAAGGGGACGTTATCGGCTATCGGCTTTGCACAAATAACGACGCCCGCTGCGTGCATACCCGTTTGTCTTGGCATATCTTCAACACGCATTGCCATGTCGACTACCTTTTTAACGGTGGGGTCTTCTTCGTACATTTGCACTAATTCTTTTACGCTAACGTCTTCGTTATCTTTGGTTTTCTTAAAGCCAAAGTTTTCTTTTATACCGAATTTAGCGTCCATTAACTTGGTGATTTTATCCGTTTCCGAATAAGGCACGCGGTAAACTCTACCGACGTCTTTTATAGCGAGTTTTGCGGCAAGCGTACCAAAGGTTACTATTTGCGCAACCCTGTCGCTACCGTATTTTTTGCGGACGTATTCCACAACTTCGCCACGCCTATCGTCTTGGAAGTCTATATCAAAGTCAGGCATACTTACACGTTCTTTATTCAAGAAACGCTCGAATACTAGGTCGTATTTTAATGGGTCCACGTCGGTTATACCAACCGAATATGCTATGATTGACGACACACCGCTACCACGCCCTGCACCTACCGAAATGCCTATGCTTTTAGCGTAGTTTATAAAGTCCCAAACTATGAGATAATACTCTATATATCCCATATTGTGTATGGTTGATAATTCGTAATCAAAACGCTCACGAATTTCATCAGTTATGACTGGATAACGTTCTTTAAGACCTGTTTCTGCTAAATCTTTTAAGTATTCGTATGCAGACTGTCCGTTATCGGGAATATAACCTGGTATTAGTGAGTTATCTCTTATCGGTTCACACTTTTTATTTAAATCGAAAATAGGCTCTTCATTACATTTTTCGGCTATTTTAACCGTGTTTGCAAGCGCTTCGGGTAAATTTGGGAATACCGCCAACATCTCGTCGTATGTTTTTAAGTATGCTTGATCGGTGTCCATTTTAAACCTAGTCGGGTCGTCTATGGTGGACTTTGTGCTTATGCACGCAACAACGTCTTGAACTTCTGCGTCATCCTTTTCTATATAGTGAACGTCGTTAGTAGCAACAAGTTCTACGCCTATCTCTTTGGAAAGTTTAACCATTAGCGGAATTATGCGCTTTTGTTCGGGCATACCGTGGTCTTGAATTTCCAAATAAAAATCTTCGCCAAACATTTCTTTAAGCATTAAGGCCGTTTCTTTTGCGCCTTCGTAATCGTTCATAAGCAAACGCTTTGATACTCTGCCCGCAAGACAGCCCGAAAGACAAACTAATCCTTCCGAATGCTCTTTTAACAATTTATAATCTATTCTCGGTTTATAATAAAAACCGTCTACGTATGCTATTGAATCAAGTTTTATTAGGTTTTTGTACCCTTTTTTGTTTTTGCAAAGTAAAACCAAATGGTCGTATTCTCTTTCAGGCTCTTTGTGATTTTCGGCAACGTAAAGTTCGCAACCGATAATCGCCTGCATCTTCGCATCTTCTTCGCTCTTTCCTTCTTCTAACGCTTTCATATACGCCTTTTTTGCGCATTCTGCAAAGTAAAGCGAACCGAACATATTTCCGTGGTCGGTTATGGCTAAAGAGTGCATACCTTTTTTTCTGCACGCCTTGAAAACTTCATCTATTCTGGTTGCACCGTCTAATAGACTGTATTCGGTGTGGACGTGTAAATGTACGAATTCTGGCATAGTTTTTTCCTTTGGTTTATTCTATAACTCGTTTGCAATATATACGAGTTTTCTCAATCTGTGGTTTAAACAACTCTTAGTAACACCGAGTTCTTCGGCAAGTTCTAAAAGTGTAAATTCGGGGTTTTCTTTCCTTGCTACTGCAACCTTATACAAGTCAGGTTTAAGAGTTTCTAAACCTATCGTTTGCATAATTTTATTCACCGCATCAACCTGTTTTGCCGACGCTTCTACTTGTTTGTTTAGATTGCCTAAATCACAATTTTTTTGTCTGTTAGAATTGTTGGATATTTCCCTTGTTATCATTAAATCCATAAGTTTTAAAACTGATACCGGTGCAGGTAAAAAAGCAAGAAAATCCTTAATTTCTTCTGCGCTTTTTATATATACGATATAATTTTCACGGCGACGGGTAATCTTTGTTAAAACACCGTGTTCGGCTAGTTTTTCGCTCGTTTCTAACGCTGGGGTATAATGACTGAAAACAAGTTCTAAATGATACCCTGTATTAACGCCAGAGTCACCTTCTGGAATCGTTCCGTTTCCTATCGCAACGAATAGCCCACGTATGAACGATTTAAGACAACACTCTTTGCTAGTAAGCGCATCGTAAAACTTTAAATTAACCGCTAACTCTTCGTCTTTTTCTATAATTACTTCAAGTTCTTCTAAAATCTCAAGCGCTCTCTCTCCAACTATGCTTATTACGAACTTGTCCTTTTTGTTAAGTCTATCTTCGGACACCGAAACTTCTCTTACTTGATAATTGAAAAGATTAGAAAGTTGGGTTGTAACGAACATTGCAAGTTCTTCTCCACCCGTGCGAATATCTAGACCTAATTCGCCATCCTTTTCATACAGTGTACCCGCACCACGAATTACACCCGCTAAAAAAGCAAGTTTACAATGTCTATCCTTAATGGGCTTATTTATTATTTCCGTCTTAACGTCGTTTAAAAAACTCATTAGCCACGCTCCTTAAACGCCTTAAAACGCATTTTGGGTAATCGCCCATCTATATTGTCTATCCTATCTAACGGAAAGTTTGTCCTTTCTACCAATTTTTCAACCAGCGATATTTCCCCTACTCTTTTAGGGGCGTGCGCATCTGAATTTATTACAAATCTAACGTCAGTTTTTAAAAGCGCATCTATTTCTTGGTCGGTAAAGTGAGTTTTTTTAGCGTTTAGTTCGATATACGTTCCATAATCAGTGGCAACTTTTGCAACCTCTGAAACGTCTGCAAAACAATAATAATTTAAGTGCGTTATAACGTCTATCGGATTGTTTTTTATGGCGTTGACAAACGCTTTAGTGTTTTCTTTAATAACCCACTTAGCAGGCTTTCCTATATAAGTGTGAAAAAGGTCTGGTATAAAAAGCGAAAATATCGTTTTAGGTTTAAACAAAACAAATTTATGAAAACCCACCAAAAAAACGTCAAAATCGTCGTATCGGCTAGGCTTTAAGTCCACCTTGCCGTCCGTTCCTATAAGATTAGATTCAATGCCCATCAAGACTTTTACACCCGTTTGTTCGGTGGCAAGTTTGCATTCTTCTTTCATTTTGGGGACTTTGTTCGCCCTTAACCCAAACGCAGGGTGAGAAAAACCGTGGTCGGATATACCTATCTCTTTTAGCCCTACTTCTTGTGCAGAGCGGGCGTTATCTAGTATACTGCCTTTACCGTGGCTGTACACCGTATGAGTATGATAATCCGACGTTAAAATCATTAAAACTCCCCGACTAATTCGACTTCCTTTTCTAATTCAATCCCGAATTCGTCTTTTATTTTTTCCTTTATGGTAGTAATCAAATTAAACACGTCCATTGCGGTTGCACGCCCGCTAGTTATGATAAAATTTCCGTGCTTTTCAGAAATTTTAGCGCCACCAACGCTTAATCCTTTCAGCCCAGCCCGCTCAATCAACTGACCGGCGCTAAAACCTTTGGGGTTTTTGAAAACCGATCCGCAACTTCTCCCAGACGGTTGAATAGTTCTTCTTATCTCGGCAAAAGATTCCACACCGCAACTAATAGCGCTCCTTTCCCGCTCCTTAAACTTAAAAGTTGCAGAAACCACTACTTCGTCTTTACCTAAAAATCTACTTTTTCTATAACCGAAACGGCAGTCTTGCTTATCGTAAACTTTCAGTTTCCCATCTTTAAGGGTTTCAACCGTTTCTATACAATCAGATATATTATGCCCAAATGCGCCTGCGTTCATAACCACCGCACCGCCGACTGAAGCGGGAATGCCTGATAACGATTCTATGCCAGATAACCCGTTCTCAACCGTAAACCTTATCAATTTTTCAAGACTTGCGCCAGCCATTGCTCGAACACAATCTCTTTTGAAAAACACGTCGTTGATTTTGCTTACGTTTATTATTAAACCGCAAAAACCATTATCGGAAACTAATAAATTCGTACCGTTCCCTATAACTTTACATGTCACGCCATTTTCTTTTGCAAGCATAAACAAGCAATTTAAACCGTATAGGGTACATACTTCCGCATAATAATCACAATCTCCGCCAACGCCTAAAGACGTGTGGTTTTTCATAGGTTCATTGTATTTAATCTTCGCATGTGGAAAAACCAAAAGTTCTTCCTTAAAGCCCATATATCTCCTTTTACATTTTACTATATTTTTTATTTTTTTTCAAGGTTAAACAAGCATATTTTTTATTTTATTTATATATTCACTCTCTCCATTAAGTGAAAGTGCGGATACACGTTGCAACTCCTTTAATTGCTCCTTGCTATTAAAGGCTGAAATTCCCGTTCTTGCACTTACCGATTGCATATCTACATAACTTTGCTCTTGATAATTTACCTTTATGTGCGGTGAAAACATCTTTATTTCCGTTAACAACGATTGCACCTTTTCGGTAAGCAAATAGTTAACGAATTTTTGGGCGTACACCTGTTTTATCAGGTCGTTTGAAGTAACCGAAACGTATTGATACAAATCGTTAAATACCGTTAGTGGGTATGCGTTATAATTCATTCCCCTATTTTGCAACCTTACCAAATCTCTTTGCGTTGCCAAAAAATACGGGGTTTTCCCTAAAACGAATTTGACGTAAGCATCCATAGGTTTTTTCACGTCCATGCTTTTAACTTCTACACCTTCTAAGACTAATGCGGTTAACGGCTGTGTGTATTCACCTTGCGAAACTAAAAGATTATCAACAGGGGTGTTAGGGTAAATTTGGTCGGTTAATTGTGGATTAGATATTAACACGTATCCACCCCTACACCACGCCGTTGCATAAGACTTTTCTCCGACCATACCCGATAGTGTTTCACGTTCGGGGCAAATTTCGCACGCTCCTGTTATTTCTAAGCCATTTGAATATGATATAAGGTCGGGATAAATTCCGTTTTTTAAATTTTCTTCTGCCCCCGCAAGCGTATAGTCGCTAACCATTATTAAAACGCCGTCGTTTTCCCTTTCAAAACCACGCGCTACTTTAAGCAAAAATTGTTTTCTAGACCCAGCACCGCCTTCAAATCCGTCTATTTGCCACATTTTAAGAACGCCCCTATATTCTATAGGTTTTGCATCTTGACTTTCGGCAATCTTAAATTGACCGTAAAAACATGTAAACAATATACAAAACACAAGCACCAAGCCTGTTATAATCCTAATGATTTTCATATTAAAGTATATTCCTATATGAATAAAAAAAGGACTTTCCATCAAAGAAAGTCCCTTTGCTTTTATTAACTTTTATATCTTTATACTAGAACGTTTACTGCCAACGGTTGCCGTTGCCGAATTTTCTATATCGAACGAGCGTTCTATCGCCCCTAAAACGTCTTTTAGAGTGATTTTCTCTATCTTATCTAAGCGTTCTTTAACGTCAAACTCACGCTCCAAATAAAGCAAATATTTGCCGTGTAACATCATTTGCGACGCCGTACTCTCCCTGCCCATAATAAACGCACTTTTCATTTGCTCTTTACCACGTATGAATTCTTGTTCAGTCAAGCCGTCTTTTTTGAAACGTTTTACTTCTTCTGCAATAGCGTTAACGGCTAAATCTCTATGGGCGGTATTTACGCCCGCATAAATTTCCAAAACACCGTTATCTTTATATTGCGACGAATATGAATAAACGCTATAAGCAAGCCCTAACTCTTCACGAATTTTTTGAAAAAGCCTACTGCTCATTCCACCACCAAAAACGTTATTTGCAATAGCAAATGCGTCGTTAATCGGGTCGTCAACGGCAAATCCTTTCATTGCTAAACCTATATGTGATTGTTCAATTCTTTTTGATTTATATAATCTATTAGGCGCTACCGCTCTATATTTTACTTGTTTTGCAGACTTTTTACGGGTAAACTTATCCGCAAAAAGTTCTTTTACCATACTTTCCGCTTGTTTTACGTCCACGTCACCCGCAATCGCTATAACAACGTTGTCTGCCGTGTAATACTTGTCCATATACTTTTCAACGTCATCTCGGGTAAAGCGTTTAATATTTTTAGTAGGTCCTAATATAGTTTGACCTAATCCGCTACCACCGTAATAACTTTTTGCAAGTAGGTCTAAACATAATTCTTCGGGCGTATCTTCACTCATATTTATTTCTTCTATAATTACGCCCTTTTCTTTTTCAAGTTCTTCTTTGTCGAATTTAGAATTAAAAAATATGTCGGATAACACGTCTAAAGATTCGCCTAAATGCTCGCCTGTTGATTTAGTATAATAACAAGTAAGTTCCTTACTCGTAAAGGCATTAATTTGTGCACCGATTCGGTCAATATGGTCGGAAATTTCAAACGCCGTGCGCTTTTTTGTCCCCTTAAACATTACGTGCTCAATAAAGTGTGAAATTCCGTTTTCTTCACTCGTTTCATTGTAACTGCCCGTTTTTACAAGTATTCCAGACGATACGGAAACGAAACCGTCCATCTTGTATATTACTAATCTCAAACCATTGTCAAATTGTTTATAATACGTCATTTATTTCTCCAAATATGTACGTTAATCCATTAAATTTTCGCTAACCGTAACAACTTTAAACCCTACGCTTTCATAATACGATAAAATATCATGCAACACTTTTAAGGTATGCTCTTTTGGGTGCATAAGCACTAAATCGCCGTTTTCTAAATTATCAGTTGCTCTTTTAATTATTAATGCTCCGTCTTTATCTCGCCAGTCAATAGTGTCTTTCGACCACATTATGACCTTGTAATTTAAATTAAACGCAACCTCAAGCGTTTGATTAGAAAAACTGCCCGACGGTGGCGCAAAAAGGGTTGGCTTTATCCCGCAAAGCGCACGTATTATACTGTCGGTTAACGCTATCTCTTGTTCGTTTTGTTGGTAGTTAAGTTTTTTGTGGTCTTTATGAAAATAGCCGTGATTTGCAATCTCGTGTCCACTTGAAACTATTCTAATAAGCGTTTCGCCGTTGTCGTCTGCCCAACAGCCACCCACAAAAAAGGTTGCATTTGCGCCGTGCTCGTCTAAAACGTCTATTATTCCGTTAACTACTTTTGTATTTTCGTAAACGTTAAACATTAACGAAACGTTTTTATGCGCTCTGTTTCCGTTGTATATTGCCGAAATCTCTTCCCCGCCGTATATAGGCAAAGCTGTATCAGGCAAAAAACTCACGACGCACACCACGACTATTATTATAGATAATAATGTGTTTGTTATAACCGCTATTCTTTTATTTAGTTTCTTCATTTTATATCTCCCTATACAAGTTTATGCGTTAGAAAGTATATAAAATTACTTAAAAATAAAGAAGTTTTTATGCTAAAATCTCAAAAAAAATATGCAAGGCAGTTTACCTTGCATATTTCTTTAAGTCTAATACTAGTCGTTTATAATTTCTAAAAGTTTAAGGTCAATACCCTTTTCACCAATTTTGATGATTTCTACTTTAACCTTGTCACCTATATGCAAAACTTCTTCTACGTTGTTAATGCGTTTTTCACTCATCTTGCTTATGTGAATAAGTCCATCTTTTCCAGGTGCTAATTCACAGAACGCTCCCACTTTAGGAAGAATTCTTACTACTTCGCTAATGAACATATCGCCAACTTCAGGGTCTTTAGCAATCGAAAGAATAATCGCTTTTGCTCTTTCAGCATTTTCAGCGTTACCAACTGTTGCAATATTAACTCTTCCGTCGTCGTCAATATCAATCTTAACACCTGTTTCTTCGATAATCTTGTTAATTACTTTACCTTGTTTACCAACAACGTCACCAATCTTTTCAGGGTTAATATTGAAAGATATAATTCTTGGAGCATATTTTGAAAGTTCTGCTCTGGGTTGGTCGATAACTTCAAGCATCTTGCTTAAAATATATTGTCTGCCAACGTTTGCTTGTGCAATTGCCTTTCTCAAAATTTGTTCGTCAATACCTTTAATCTTAATGTCCATTTGGATTGCGGTGATACCCTTTTCAGTTCCTGCAACCTTAAAGTCCATATCGCCAAGGAAGTCTTCTAAACCTTGTATATCTGAAAGAATAGAAACTTTGCCAGACTCGGTGTCTTTGATAAGACCCATAGCAATACCAGCAACGGGTGCTTTAATAGGAACGCCTGCATCCATAAGTGCTAAAGTTGAACCACATACGCTACCTTGAGAAGTAGAGCCGTTAGAACTCATAACTTCTGATACGATTCTTATAGCGTAAGGGAATTCATCTTCGCTGGGGATAACCGGTTCTAACGCTCTTTCAGCAAGTGCGCCGTGACCGATTTCACGTCTACCAGGACTTCTTAAGGGTTTTGCTTCACCAGAAGCGTAACCTGGCATGTTATATTGATGCATATATCTCTTTTCGCTTTCGCCATCAAGACCTTCAAGTTTTTGTGCTTCACTAAGCATACCTAAAGTACAAGTTGATAAAACTTGAGTCATACCACGGGTAAATACGCCCGAACCGTGTACTCTGGGAAGAACGCCCGCTTCACACCAAATCTTTCTAACTTCGTCAAGTTTTCTTCCGTCAGGACGAATACCTGTATTAGTGATTTTTGCACGAACTTTTTCTTTGGTCATATAATAAAGTGCATCTTTAATTTCTCTTTCTTTACCAGCAAATTCGTCTGCAAAATGTTCTAAGCAAGCCTTTTCAACCTTGTCTTGACCTGCTTGTCTTTCGTGACGGTCAAAGGTATCAAGTGCATCATCAAGCATTTTGTCTGCATACGCTCTAACTGCGTTGTCGATTTCTTCGGGAACGTGGTAGAATTCCATTTCCTTTTTGGGCTTGCCGATTGCTTTAACGATTTCTTCTTGGAATGCACAAAGACGTTTAATTTCTTCGTGACCAAATAAGATTGCGCCAACCATTTCGTCGTCGCTAATTTCGTTTGCGCCTGCTTCAACCATCATAATTGCATCTTTCGTACCAGCAAGGTTAAGAGTGAGAACACTCTTTGCACGTTGTGCTTCGTCGGGGTTGATAACGTATTCGCCGTCAACCATACCAACTACTACGCTACCCGTAGGACCTGCAAAAGGTATGTCTGAAATGCTGATTGCAATTGAACTACCAAGCATTGCAAGAACTTCGGGTTGAACGTCCGGTTCAACTGAAAGTGCGGTTGCAATTACGATTACGTCGTTAAACAACCCTTTGGGGAACAAGGGACGGATAGGTCTGTCGATAAGTCTGCTAGTAAGAATAGCCTTATCAGACGCTCTGCCCTCTCTCTTCTTAAATCCACCGGGAATTTTGCCGATTGAATACATCTTTTCTTCAAAGTCTACGCCCAAGGGGAAGTAGTCCATTCCGTCACGGGGGCTTGGCGCCATCGTAACGTTTACCATTACCGCCGTTTCTCCACAACGAACAACGCAAGAACCGTTGGTTTGTTCAGCATACTTGCCGGTTTCAACAACTAATTCTCTACCGCCGACGGTGGTTTTGAATACTCTAAAAGTTTCTGTCATTTTTTTCTCCTATTTCAACTCTTATTTTTTGAACGCTCGCACAACCCGCACGAACGAAAATTTCTTTTCTTTAACAAAAAATCGGGCGACAAAAAATTATGCCGCCACGACCTCTTACTTTCTCAAATTTAAATCCGAAATAACTTTTCTGTATCTTTCGATATCAACTTCTTGCAAATACTTCAAAAGACCACGTCTTTCACCAACCATTTTCATAAGACCACGTCTTGAATGATTGTCGTTTTTGTTTGCAATAAGATGCGCATTTAAATGATTGATTCTTTCAGTCAAAAGTGCAATTTGAACTTCTGCTGAACCGGTGTCACCTTCGTGATGACCAAACTTTGCTATAATTTCTGCCTTCTTTGCTTTTTCCATTTTCGTTTTACCTCCTGTTATTTAATGGAATAATTCGCTTTAAACAAAGTTAGGGGTGGAGAACCCACAAACCTTGCAAAAAGTATCAAGCCTATTTAGTATACCAAAATTATTACCTTTTGTAAACTATTTTTTTCTTTTTTTACGGCTTTTTTAGTTAAATTTAAAGATTTTTCTCACTATTACGTAAATGCCTTTACATATGTTGCAAACAATTTTATTGTTATAGGACGTTAATCCAACGAATTTGCGTTTGCATTTTTTGTAGGTGATTATGTCTTTTCCCTTTAACTCTTGCCAAAGTTCCTTTTTCTTTTGATAACTTTCTTTGCCCCCTATTTTGATCAAATATATACTATTTATAGTCATCATTATTGAAATGTGCGATAACATATATTTATAAAGTTTAGGCGATTTTTTTGCAATTTCGTTAAGATTGTGGCAACCTAACATTATTTTAGTAACCCTTATGTGTTGGTCGATACGTTTCATAATAACGCTTTCAGCAACAGACTGGTCGGGTCTACCGATAAAATACCTATAAAAATCCACGTTGAGATAATAGAAACTTTTTACGTATGGCAACGGTTGATAAATTAAAATATTATCAACGTAGAAAGTGTGTTTTGGAAGTTCTAAGCCTATGTCTTTTAAAAGTGAAGTCTTATAAATAAGGCTATGCATTGCGATAAACTTTCCAACCGCAAACTTTTTAGTATCTTCAAAAGTGAATTCCTTTTCAACAGGACATTCTTTAACGTAAGAAACCAAACGGCTGGTGTTATTATAAACGTGTTCGTAAACGTAGTTTACAAGCAAACAATCGGGTGCGTTATCTTCAAAAGCACGTATGGTATCCATAATCTTTTTAAGTGCTTGTTCGTCAACCCAGTCGTCAGAGTCAACAACCTTAAAATATTTACCCGTTGCATTTTTTAACCCAAAATTACAAGCATCACCGTGTCCACCATTTTCTTTATGCACCGCTTTAATAATAGTCGGGTATTTTTCTGCGTATGCGTCTGCAATTTCCTTTGTGTTATCTTTGGTAGAGCCGTCGTTAACGATTATAATTTCGGCTTCTTCCCCAGCCTTTAACAAAGATTCAATACATTTATCCATATATTCCGCAGAGTTAAAACACGGAACAGCAAAGGATATTAATTTCATATTTTTTCTCCTAAACTAAAACTCAAAAAATTTTTCCTTTTGTTCTCTTATTATATCACGCTTATTCAAATATGTCAACACGTCTTTAGGGGTTGCCAACCTCTCTATTCTTTCGCCACCGTTATAAACCCTTTTGCTTATAGCGTTTGCACCACACGCCACCGTGTTTGAAATTTCTTCCATAACGTTAACGTTGTAAATACAAGCCTTGCCTTTTTTAGTGTAGCCAACGTTTTCAAGATTGCCCGCCATATATTTTTGTCTATATAAGTAATAAGGCGAATAACCACCGTTTGTCAACTGCTCTCTTGCGTAATCAACCATATCCGCAACGATTTTTCCCGAAAGACGACTTTCTGTTTCGGCTAATTTTGAACCTTTTTTAATACATAGCGTATGTACGGTTATATTGTCGGGCGAAAGTGATTTTGCCGTGTCTAAACTAAACTTAAAGTCTTCAAAACTCTCGCCTGTTAACCCTGCAATCAAATCCATATTGATAGAAAAATCGGACTTTGCCATTTCATATGTATCGAAAACGTCTTGCGCAGTATGATTTCTACCCAAGAGTTCAAGTGTTTTATTATTAAAAGTTTGCGGATTAATGCAAATACGAGTGACACCGTAATCTTTTAATAATTTCAAATTACTTTTTGTAATTCTATCCGGTCTGCCTGCTTCAACCGTAAACTCTACACCCGTGTTAATTTTACTAACGGCACGAAGTATTCTTTCAAGTTGTCTATCTTCTAATGAAACGGGCGTTCCGCCACCAACGTAAATACTGCGAAGTCTTTTAACGAACCTTTTAGAATACTCTATTTCTTCTACTAATGCGTCTACGTATTGCTCAACGTATTTTTGAGAACTTTTCACGTCTGCGCAAATGAACGAACAGTATTTGCATCTTGATGGACAAAAGGGAACGAAAACAAAGAAGTCGGTGTTGTCGTCGTTTGTTTCGTAAATGCCTTTTTGCGTGTCGATAACTTGTTCAACAAGTTGGGTTTTTTCCTTACTAACTTTCATAACGTCGGTAAAAAACTCTTTAAACTCGCCCGTCTTTTCTAATTGTTGATAAGCAAGTTTAGTAGGTCTTATTCCCGTCAAAGCACCCCACGGTAACTCTACGTTAAAATGTTTTGAAAGTGCTTTATAAAGTGAAAGTTTGGCGTACCTTTTTGTCAAACGTTTTTCTTCTATTTCCCCATCAAAACAAACGAAATTACCATAAGCGTAAACTTGTCCGTCTACGGTTACGGTATTAACGAATTTATTTTCGCTCTTTTTAAAACGGTGACGAATTTTCAAATTTTCCGCACCGTTAAAAAGATTTATTACGTCTATCAATTCATTTTGACAAAAGACAAGATCTGTATCAATCATAATCTACGAATCCATTATTTTTTCTTTCGTGTGAAAGGGTGGTAAACTCTTGATGACCTGGATAAACGACGTAATCTCCGTCCAAATCAAACAATCGTTTAACCGACTTGATTAATTCTTCACGATTCCCTGTTTTAAAGTCCGTTCTGCCAACGCTTTCTAAAAACAGCGTATCCCCCGTAAACAACATATTATCAACGATAAAACAAGCCGAGCCGTCGGTATGACCAGGGGTTATTAGCGCCTTTATTTTTATTCCGCAAACTTCTAATTCTTGTCCGTCGGTAAAAGTATAATCGGCAATTAAATATTCGAATTTTCTGCCGAAATCCTTACCCAAATTATCGTCGTTTAAAAGTTTTTTAGCATCTAACTCACTAACGTAAACTTTCGCACCGTCATCTTGCAATTTTTTTGCGTTGCCTGCGTGGTCAAAATGCGCATGTGTTAAAAGAACCGCGCAAATTTTAAAACCGTATTCACTTTCTACTTGTTTAACTTTTTTGTAATTTTCCCCACCGTCTATAACCACCGCACGTCCGTCTTCGTTAACTAAAAAATAGGTGTTTACTCGTAGCGGGCCTGACGATAAATGATATAATTTCATCAGTTTGCCGTCCTAAATACGTCGATAATTTTGGAGTCTTGACGCAATTTGTTTATGAGATTATTCAACTCGTCTTTACTGTTTAGTCGAATATGGAATTCAACAATTGCTTGATTGTTTTTAGTGTCCGTTCTGCCGTTTGTAGAAACTATTTCTAGTTTATACTGCGAAACGATACCCGCAACTATTGTTAAAACTTCCGTTTGAGTCGTTCCAACAACTTTAATGCCAACGTTATAAACGCTATCGGTTGTATCCGTCCAAGAAACTTCAATTAAGCGGTCGTCTTGAGTGTTTTTAAGGTTTGGGCAGTCGCTCCTATGAACAGTTACGCCATGCCCACGTGAAATAAAACCAACAATGTCATCACCTGGAACAGGGTTACAACAACCAGCAAATCTAACGAGTATGCCAGCCATGCCTTTAACTTTAACACTACTGTCACTCTTTTTGTTACTCTTAAAGAATTTAGTTATTTCTTGTTGAGGTTGGCTCTTCCTGTAATAGTCTATAAGTTTAATTAAAACTTGATTGACCGAAACTGCGCCGTAGCCTATTGACGCAAACATTTCTTCCTGATTGTTAAAAGAAAGTTTGGTCGCTAAATGTAAAAAGGCATCTTCAGTTAATAATTCGCTTAAATTATAACCCCTACGCTTTGCCTCGGCGTCTAGCATAATTTTACCCGTCTTGACGTTCTCGTCTTTCATCTCACGCTTAAAGAATTGTTTAATTTTTACGCGTGCGCTAGAACTTTTTACTATCTTAAGCCAGTCCCAAGACGGTCCTTTAGATGAAGCAGAAGTTATTATATCAACCACGTCCCCTACTTGCAAAACGGTGTTTAGGGGAACCATTTTAGAGTTTACTTTCGCACCGACGCACTTATTACCTACCGCCGAGTGGATACTGTATGCAAAATCAAGCGGTGTTGCATCTTTAGGTAGTCTTATTACGTCACCTTTAGGTGTAAATACTAAAACTTCTGAACTATATATATCGCCTTTAAGTGAGTTTAAAAATTCCTTGCTGTCTTTTAGACCGCCTTGCCACTCCATAACTTCTCTAATCCAAGATAGTCGGGTATCAAGGTCGTCTGCCACCTTTTTGTTTTCTTTATATTTCCAATGCGCAGCAATACCGTATTCAGCGGCGTGGTTCATTTCGTAAGTTCTAATTTGAATTTCAAAAACCTTGCCGAAATTAGTTACGACGGTGGTGTGTAAAGAGCGGTACATATTAGGCTTTGGCGTCGCTATATAGTCTTTAATTCTACCCGGAACAGGTTTCCAAATATGGTGAATTTTGCCAAACACTTCATAACACTCGTCAACCGTGTTAACTATAATTCTTATCGCAACTAAATCGTATATTTGTTCAAGCGTTTTGCCACGCTCTTTCATCTTTCTATATATACTGTAAAGATGTTTTTTTCTACCGAAAACTTCCCCGCTTATGTGTGAATCTTTAAGCAAAGTATTAACTTCGTTTACAACGTGTTCAACGAGTTCTTCGCTTTCTTTAACGTGATATTCGATATTGCTTAATAAATATTCGTAAAAATCCGGCTCTAAATATTTAAGACAAAGGTCTTCTAATTCACATTTTATTTGCGAAATACCAAGTCTATCGGCAAGCGGAACGTAAACGTCTAAAGTCTCTCTTGCCATTCTTGTTTGTCGCTCTTTAGACAAGAAATTCAAAGAACGCATATTGTGCAATCTGTCGGCAAGCTTGATTATTATAACCCTTATATCTTTTGCCATTGCAACGAATATTTTACGGAAATTTTCCGCTTGTTCTTCTTCTTTTGAATTAAAACGTATCTTTTCAAGTTTGGTAACGCCAACAACTAATTCTAAAACTTCTTCCCCAAACTCTTTGCTTATATCCCCTTCTGAAACAGGGGTGTCTTCAATCACGTCATGCAAAAAGGCGGCTGCGACGGTTGCCGCATCCAAGCCAAGTTCCATCAAAATCCCCGCAACGG
>JAGCIP010000110.1 GCA_017648525.1 Clostridia bacterium | reverse complement strand
CACGAGAATTCGTTACGGCAAAAGTTGTTAACTTGCTTGCGAGTGAGTTTATTAAAAGTGGCAAACAAGGAAAAGTGTGGTTTTGCCATTGATAAACCCAGACGGCGCAATTATTGCTGAAAGTGTGGACGGCTCTTTTAAAGCCAACGCAAACGGCGTGGACTTAAACGTTAATTTCCCTGCAAGGTGGGGAAAAGGACGGCAAAACGTTTTCGTTAAGGATAAGGAAAATTTTGTTGGCGAAAAACCTCTTTCCGAGCCTGAAACAAAGGCGCTTTGCAATTTTACTTTAAAAATTAAGCCCGATATGACCATAAGTTATCATAGTAAGGGCGAAGAAATTTATTATGAATTTTACCAAAAAGGCAAACGACGGGAAAGAGATGCTTATTTAGCCGATATTGCGTCAAAAACGACGGGTTACGTTGTAAAATCTATAAAAGGCTCTTGTGGTGGTTACAAAGACTGGTGTATTCAAAGGTTAAAAATACCTGCGCTTACCATAGAAGTTGGAAACGATTGCCTGTCTCACCCGATAAGTCTTGACAAAGCCGAAGAAATAGCGCAAAAAAACAGCGGACTTATAGAAAAACTCATTGAGGGATTGTTATGGTTGAAAAATTTATGAAACAAGCCGTAAAAGAAGCCATAAAGGCAAGGGACAAGGATGAAGTTCCTATCGGTGCGGTTATTGTTCAAAACGGAAAGATAATTGCAAGAGCGCATAATCTTATGGAGAAAACGCAAATGGCAACCGCTCACGCCGAAATACTTGCTATTAACAAGGCGTGCAAGAAAACGGGGAGTTGGAGATTAGACGATTGCGAACTTTACGTTACCATAGAGCCTTGCGCTATGTGTGCGGGGGCAATTGCTAACGCAAGGATTAAAAAGGTGTATTTTGGCGCTTACGAAAGTAAAAGCGGGTGTGCGGAAAGCAAATATCCCGTGCTTACCGATAGCGGATTAAATCACACGGTTGAATATTTAGGCGGAATTGAATTGGAAATTTGTGCAAATATAATAAAAAATTATTTTAAATCAAAGAGAAAGGGAAAAAGCCTTGACTATTCACAAGAATAGTTATAGAATATAAGCGAGTACTATATGTACATAAAGTTACATTAGGAGAAAAGAAAAATGATTACACACGGCAACAAGATAGAAATTATCGCGGGCAATTCAAACAGACCATTGGCGGAAGCAGTTGCAAAAGAACTCAACATTCCGTTAAGCCAAGCGGAAATCGGCAAGTTCTCTGACGGGGAAATTGCAATCACTCTTCCGCAAACGGTTAGAGGTAGAGACGTATTTATTATTCAATCAACTTCTATTCCGGTAAACGACAATCTTATGGAACTTCTCATAATGATTGATGCTTGCAAAAGAGCATCTGCTGGTAGAATAACCGCAGTTATGCCTTACTTTGGCTACGCAAGACAAGACAGAAAGGCTCGCCCAAGAGACCCTATTACGGCAAAACTCGTTGCCGACATCTTAACTAGCGCTGGTGCTGACAGAGTTCTTACTATGGACTTACACGCTGCGCAAATTCAAGGATTTTTCGATATTCCGGTTGACCACCTTTACGGCGCACCCATCTTGGCAAGATATTTCAAGAACAAGATGAACGAAGACTGGGTAGTAGTTTCTCCCGACGTTGGTAGCGTTGGTAGAGCAAGAAACTTTGCATCAAGAGTAGACGCTGCGCTCGCTATAGTAGACAAGCGTCGTCCCAAAGCAAACGCTATCGAAGTTATGAACGTTATCGGCGACGTTAAGGGTAAGTCTTGCATAATGGTAGACGATATGATTGATACCGCAGGCACGATTTGCCAAGGTGCGCAAGCACTCGTAAACAACGGCGCAAAAGAAGTTTACGCTTGCTGTACGCACGGTGTATTAAGCGGTCCTGCTATGGAAAGACTTATTGCATCGCCCATAAAGGAAATCGTCGTTTTAGATACGATTGAAATGCCAGAAAACGTTAAAAACAATCCCAAGATTAAAATTCTTTCGGTTGCAAAACTTTTAGCAAAAGCAATCAATACGATATACGCCGACACTTCGCTTTCGGCAATATACGAAGACTAATAAACAAAAGAAAGCCGTTTGCAAAAAACGGCTTTTTTAATGGAGTGGTTATGAAACTAATTGTAGGGCTTGGTAATCCCGACGATAAATACAAGAACACCTTTCATAATTTAGGATTTATGTGCGTGGACAAAATAGCCGAAAAACTTGGTGTTTCTTTCAGCAAAGAAAAATGTCGTGCGCAAATTGCAGAAATAAATATTTTGGGCGAAAAGGTGATTTTAGCAAAACCGCAAACCTATATGAATTTAAGTGGGGAAAGCGTAAGAGAACTTTTAGCCTTTTATAAAATACAACTTAAAGATTTGTTAGTGTTTTACGACGATTACGACCTTTTTAAAGGTGCGGTTAGAATAAGAGAAAAAGGCTCTGCAGGAACACACAACGGTATGCGTAATATCGTTGCGCTATTAGGAAAAAGTGATTTTCCAAGGGTAAGGTTAGGTTTTAAGCCAACCGAACAAATGCAAATTCCACTAATAAATTACGTGCTTTCGGGTATAAAACAAGAAGATAAGGAAATTTTTTCTTGTGCAATAGAAAAATCCGCAAAAGCAGGTTATGATTTTGCATACGGCAAACCTATTCAGGAGATAATGCAATTATACAATACTAAATCCGAATAAGTTGGGTTTATATGCTAGATATTATTTTACAACTTAAAGACGGTGAAAATTCGGTAAACGAATTGCGCTCCAGCATCCGCCAAGGGATACCTTCGGCGGTTTTTGGCGTTGCTGAACCGTTCAAAAATTACCTTTTATCCGCTATTGACGACAAGGTTTTATATATAGTAAAAGACGTACTTACCGCAAGACACGCAATGGACGGAATAACCGAAATATCAAGCAAAAGGGTTGTGTTTATTCCCCCGAAAGACGAGATTTTATTGCATAATAAGGCATTTTCTAAAGATAATGCATATCAAAGAATACGTGCGCTAAGCGAAGTTGGCGGCGCGGACGTAATTATCGCCACGGCGGAAACGCTTATGCAAACCGCACCCAAACGAATTTATAGTGTTAACGTAAAGAAAGACCAAGACGTTGAACAAGGGAAAATTGTTGCGGACTTAGTTAAGTATGGCTACGAACGAGTAGAAAGCATAGTTTCGCAAGGCTCGTTTTCTTTGCGTGGAGATATTTTAGACGTTTATCCCATAAATTGCGATAACCCCGTTAGGATAGATTTTTTTGGAGATACCGTTTCAAGTATAAAAAAATTCGACGCGGAAACTAGGGAAAATTTAGGCTATATTGATTGCGTTGATATTTTACAAGCCTGCGAATTTACTTTTTTTAACGACGATAAATCACTTTTTCTTTCCATAATAAAAAACCAAGTAAATAGTGCTGAAAAGCAAGCCAAATCAAGACTAAAAGAACTTGCGGACGACTTGGAAATTGCTATTGAAAATTCTGATTTAGACGGTATGGGCCCGCTCTCTTCTTTATCTGTTGATTGTGGGAATTTATTAGACTATCTACCAAGCGAAACTGTGGTTGTTATAGACGAGTGTAAGCGTGTAAACGAGATTGCTCTTCTTAATCAAACGGAATTTAACGATAGATACGCATCCTTGCTTTTGGCTGGGGAAACCTTTGAGTTTGCCAAGAATAATTTTAGTGGCGTGGATGCGCTTATTTGCGAATTGAAAAAATATAGGCAGGTTGCCGTTCAAACCTTGTCAACCGTAGTGCCGTTTTTTAATCCGCTTAAAATTATAAATCCGCAAACGAGTGGCGTTGCCGATTATCAACTTGATTTTAAGGAAGTTTTTACAGATATTTCCAACTGGTTAAAGTCTGGGTATTCGGTTACGGTATGTTCGCCCGATATTAAAAAGGCGGAAAATTTTTGCTTTGAACTTTCCCTTAAAGACATAGCGTCCACCATTAACGGCTCGGAACTTTTAGGGGTTAATATATTAACGCAAAAATTATCTCGTGGCTTTATTTTCCATGAAGAGAAAACCGTTATTATAGGTAGTGGAAACCTTTACGCTAAACCCGTTTCAGAACGAAAGATAAAAAGCAAGAAGAAAGGCTTTTTTACCGCACCCGAAGTGGGCGATTATTGCGTTCACGAAATTCACGGCATAGGCAGAGTTTTAGGAAATAAAAAAATTTCTTCAACCGAAGGTACGAAAGATTACGTTGCCGTAGAATACGCTGGTGGAGATATTTTATACGTGCCCGTTGAACAAATGGACATTTTGACCAGATATCTTGGCGGAGAGAAAAAACCAAGGCTTTCTAAAATAGGCGGAAAAGACTTTGAACACTTAAAGAAAAGGGTAAAAGAAAGCATTAAGAAAATGTCTTTCGACCTTAAAAAATTATACCAAGAAAGACAAGAACAAAAGGGATTTTCGTTTACGGACGACAAAGAGTTGCAAGATGTTTTTGAAAGTTCTTTCCCGTTTGAAGATACGCCCGACCAAACGACTGCTAACCAAGATATTAAAGAAGATATGGTGAGCGGTAAAGTTATGGATAGATTAGTTTGCGGGGACGTAGGCTTTGGTAAAACCGAAGTTGCTTTTCGTGCAATTTTCCGTGCCATTGCGTGTGGAAAACAAGCGGTAATGCTTGCACCAACTACCATTTTAACCGAACAACATTACAATACGGCGGTAGAAAGGTTTAAAGATTTTGGCATAAAAATCGCTTGCTTAAACCGTTTCAAATCGCCCGCAAAACAGCGTGAGATTTTAGAGCAAGTTAAACAAGGCAAGATAGATTTTATTATAGGGACGCATAGGCTTTTAAGTAAAGACGTTGAGTTTAAGGATTTAGGACTACTCGTTTTGGACGAAGAACAACGCTTTGGTGTTGAGCATAAAGAAAAAATAAAACTTTTAAAAACCAACGTGGACACGCTTACGCTTACCGCCACGCCTATTCCTAGAACTTTGCATATGTCCCTTTCGGGCATTCGTTCAATCAGCACTATAAACACACCGCCTAAAAAGCGCTTGCCCGTTCAAACTTACGTTACTGAAGAGAGCGAAGCGCTTATAAAAGACGCCGTTAATAGAGAAGTAAACCGTGGTGGACAAGCCTTTATTCTTTATAACAGGGTGGAAAGTATTTTCACTTTTGCCGAAAGAATTAAAACTCTTATGCCTGACTTACGCATTACGGTTGTGCACGGGCAGATGGAAGAAAAAGTAATGGAGAAAAATATTCTCGCTTTTTATCGTGGGGAGTATGACTTGCTAATTTCGACCACCATAATAGAAAACGGGATTGATTTACCCAAAGCCAACACCTTGATAGTTATAGATGCGGATAGACTTGGGCTTTCAACTTTATATCAGTTAAAGGGTAGGGTTGGAAGAAGTGATAGGCTTGCTTATGCATACTTTACGTTCAAAAGGGAAAAGATTTTAAGCGATAACGCCTTTGAAAGGCTAAATGCGATAGTAGAATTTGCCGAAATGGGTAGCGGAATTAAGATTGCCATGCGAGATTTGGAAATTCGTGGTGCGGGCAACATTTTAGGTGCGGAACAACACGGACATATGGACAAAATAGGCTACGAATTGTACTCTAAATTGCTAAGAGAAGAACTTTCTGGCGAGCAAGAGATTGTGCCCGAATTAGACGTTAGGGTTACCGCTTTTATCCCTGACGAATATATTGAATCCAACGTCGCCAAGATGGATGCTTATAAGGAGATAGCCGAACTAAACTCTGTAACGGCGGAAAAAGAATTTAGAGAGTCTATAGAAGACGCTTACGGCAAACTTCCTGAAGAGACGGACAACTTAGTTAACATAGCCGTTGCAAAGACGCTTGCAAGCAAGTTGTCGGTCAAGGAAATTAACGTAAGAAATTCAGACGTTAACTTAGTTTTTGCGGATTTTAAGGCGTTTGCAGACCCAAGACTTATAAAGGCGTTAGACGAGTTTAAGGACGTCGCAAGGGTGGTTATGACAAGCGCACCGACGGTAGAGTTTGAAAGAGAAAGCAGAAATAGTGCCGAGATGCTTAAACTCGTGCGTGAATTTTTGTCTTGTGCGGTGCTTTAATATAGAAAAAATTGTGTTTTGTGGGTATAAAATTTACGAAAAAACCACTAAAAAGATTGCAATTTT
>JAGCIP010000109.1 GCA_017648525.1 Clostridia bacterium | reverse complement strand
TACGTTACCCATAACGTCACCGAAGTATTGGTCGGGAGTGAGGATTTCTACTTTCATCATAGGTTCTAAAAGTACGCTCATTGCTTTTGCAAGACCGTCTTTAAGAGCCATAGAACCAGCAATCTTAAACGCCATTTCTGATGAGTCGACGTCGTGATAGCTACCGTCGTAAACGGTTACCTTAAAGTCAACAACTTCGTATCCAGCTAAAATACCGTTCTTAGAAGCTTCCATGATACCCTTGTTAATAGGTTGAATAAATTCCTTGGGAATTGAACCACCAACGGTTTCGTCAACGAATTCGTAACCTTTACCTGCTTCTTGCGGTTCAAGACGGATTTTACAATGTCCGTATTGACCGTGACCACCAGATTGACGCTTGAATAAGCCTTCTGCTTCAACTGCTTGTCTAATGGTTTCCTTGTAAGAAACTTGAGGTTTACCAACGTTTGCTTCAACTCTAAATTCACGGAGCAATCTGTCTACGATAATTTCAAGGTGAAGTTCGCCCATACCTGCGATAATGGTTTGTCCAGTTTCGGTATCGGTGTGAGTTTTGAACGTGGGGTCTTCTTCTGCAAGTTTTGCAAGAGCAAAGCCCATTTTTTCTTGACCTTGTTTGGTCTTAGGTTCAATAGCAACTTCAATAACGGGGTCTGGGAATTCCATTTGTTCAAGTATGATAGGCTTGCTTTCATCACAAAGCGTGTCACCTGTAGTGGTGTCTTTCAAACCAACTAATGCACAAATTTCACCAGAATATACAGCGTCAACTTCTTCTCTGTGGTTAGCGTGCATTCTCAAAATACGTGCAACTCTTTCCTTTTTGCCCTTTACGCTGTTATAAACGTAAGAACCGGTTTTGAGTACGCCAGAGTAAGCACGGAAGAAAGCGAGTTTACCAACGAACGGGTCGGTCATAATCTTAAATGCAAGACCGCTGAACGGTTCGTCATCACCAGGGCATCTAGAATCTTCTTCGCCCTTGGTATTTACACCGCTTACTGCGCCAACATCCAAAGGACTGGGCAAGTATTCAACAACTGCGTCGAGAAGGTTTTGTACACCCTTGTTCTTATAAGACGAACCGCAAAGAACGGGAGTAACTTTCATTGCGAGCGTTGCTGCACGCAAGCCTTTCTTAATTTCAGGAATAGAAAGGTCGCCTTCTTCAAAATATTTTTCCATCAACGCATCGTCCATTTCGGCAGCAACTTCAACGATTTTTTCTCTATATTCTTCACAAAGGTCTTTTAAGTCTGCGGGAACTTCAGTTACGTCGATTTCTCTTCCTAAATCGTCAAGATAAATATAAGCCTTTCTTTCGATAACGTCTACGATACCTTTGAAAGTATCTTCCTTACCAACAGGAATAACGATAGGCAACGGATTGGTGTGAAGTCTTTCTCTCATCATCTTAACTGCGTTGTCGTAGTTAGCACCGTTGATGTCCATCTTGTTGATATAAGCGATACGGGGAACTTTATATTTGTCCGCTTGACGCCATACCGTTTCACTTTGGGGTTCAACGCCACCCTTTGCACAGAAAGTTGCAACCGCACCGTCAAGAACGCGGAGCGACCTTTCAACTTCTACGGTAAAGTCAACGTGTCCGGGGGTGTCAATAATGTTAATACGGTGTCCTTTCCAGTAACAAGTGGTCGCAGCAGACGTAATGGTAATACCACGTTCTTGTTCTTGAACCATCCAGTCCATAGTAGCGCCACCTTCGTGGGTTTCGCCTAACTTATGGGTTTTACCAGTATAGAACAAGATTCTTTCGGTAGTGGTAGTTTTACCTGCGTCGATATGCGCCATTATACCTATATTTCTGGTTACACCTAAATCAAAATCTCTCGGCATAATGAATCTCCCAAATTAAAATCTGTAATGAGCGAATGCCTTGTTTGCTTCCGCCATTCTGTGTGTATCTTCTTTCTTCTTAACAGCGCTACCAGTATTGTTGAATGCGTCAACGAGTTCAGCTGCGAGTCTTTGAGCCATTTCTCTTTCGCCTCTCTTTCTTGCAGCAGCAACCAACCATCTGATTGCGAGCGTCTGTCTTCTTTCTGCACGGATTTCGATAGGTACTTGATAGTTAGCACCACCAACTCTCCTTGCTTTTACTTCTACCATAGGCATAATGTTTGCGAGCGCTTGGTTGAACACTTCTTTTGCGTCTTGTCCAACTTTTTCTGCAGCAGCAGTAAAAGCTTCATAAACAATGCCTT
>JAGCIP010000108.1 GCA_017648525.1 Clostridia bacterium | reverse complement strand
CAAGTTCGTTTCCGCAAACGATGAAAACGGGGACGAATAAAGAAGTAACGATTATAGAAAATTTAAGTGCTTTTTCAACGTCTCTTTTAAGATAAAAATTTTGTTTTTTGTAAAAGTTTTCGGAGATTTCCGGAACTAAAACTAAAGTAAAAGAGCCGATAAGGGTTGTAGGAATACACAACAAGGGAATTGCTTGACCTACGGCAGAGCCAAAACTTGCCATTGCTTGGGATTCGCTAAAGCCTGCGCTTAAAAGCCTTATAGGTAAAATTATAGAAACTAACGACATTGCAAGAGAGTTTGCCGTTCGCATTGCCGTTATCGGCAAAGCCGAGCGCAACAACGGTTTAAATTCGCTTTTAGGGTTTCTTAATTTATGGTGGCGCAAGAAGAAAACGGCAACGGCGAGCAAAAAGGAAAATGAATAAGATATTAAAACGGCAACGCCCGCTCTAAACGCACCTTGATAAACGTCGTTTGCGAAACTTATTAAAATTATACCGCAAATAATCATACAAATTTCTTCTAATAGTTCAATAATACTGTAGGGAAGAAAATCTTTATCCCCCCAAAACACACCCCTTAAAACCGAATATACGGCAGAAAACATTAAGCCAGGCAAAACCACGTGGAATATATTAAGACATCTATCGTCTGCAAACAAAAAGGAAAATTTTTCCCCGAAAATATAAAACACAACTAAAACAGGCAAAGCAAAAATCAAGGTGGAAGAAATTCCAGCCGTTATAACTTTAGCCACCCGCTCGTGGTCGTTTTCTGCCCGATATTTAGTCATCAAACGGGAAACGGTGATGGGCGTTCCCGAACAAGTAAGGGTGTATAAAAGCCCGAAAACCGACAAAGCCACTTGGTAAAGACCTATGCCCTCAGAGCCTATCGTTCTAGAAAGAAAAATTCTGTATAAAAACCCTAAAAACTTTTCACTGACCGAAAAAACGGTAACGATTGCTACCGTCTTAAAAAATTTTCTCAAAAGCCGTCTCCTTTTTAGAAAGCGTTTCTTAAAATATTCTATTCGAGTTTTTTAGTAAATATAATATGAGTATGAAAAAGTTTTTTTACCGTGTAACCGACGGCGACACCGTCCTTTTGGTTTCTCGTAATCTCGGCGTACCACTCACTACCTTAATAAAACAAAACTCTTTAACATCAGAAATTCGTGCGGGGGATTTATTATACGTCGAAACCGAAAATCAACCGTATATAGTTAAACCTTTTGAAACTTTTAGCCATATCGCTAAAAAACTTGGCGTAAGCGAACAAAAACTCCGTGACGATAATCAGGTAGAGTATCTTTTTTACGGTCTTTCGTTAAAAGTTTAAAATAACGCTTGACAAAATCGTTTTTATGTGATATCATTTTGATATCAACAAGAATTAAGGAGAAAAATTATGCAAGAAAAGATTTTGAAAGGCAAGAAAAACGGTATGTTTATGCTTGTATTAACTATAGCGTTATATCTTATCGGCACTATAGTATTTATCGTTGGTGCGATTGCGCTTGAAGGCGGAATAGACTTTATTCCCAAAGCCTATGCGCCTATTCCTATGGCTGTGGGTGGCTTGTGGTTGTGCGTTGGCTGGATTCCATTTTTAGGTTTGAAAGTTTTAAAACCGCAAGAAGCGTTGGTTTTAACTTTGTTTGGTAAATATATCGGGACCTTAAAAGAAGACGGATTTTATTTTGTAAATCCATTTTGCGTTTCAGTTAACCCAGCATCAAAAACTAAACTTAATCAAAGTGGAGACGTAAATAACGGTGCGGGGACTTCTGCACTTAAAATAACTGCGGACGGGCAAATTCACGTAAATGCAACTAATCTTAATAAAATTTCCTTAAAGATTATGACCTTAAATAACAGTCGCCAAAAAATCAACGATTGTTTGGGTAATCCTATTGAAATAGGTATAGCGGTTATGTGGCGAGTTGTGGACACGGCAAAAGCGGTGTTTAACGTTGATAACTTTAAAGAATATCTTTCTTTACAATGCGATAGTGCGCTCCGTAATATCGTGCGCATATACCCTTACGACGTTGCGCAAGGCGTTGATACGACGGGTGACGGCGTTGCAGACGAAGGTAGTTTAAGGGGCTCAAGCGAAGTTGTTGCAGGTCGTATTAAAAATGAAATACAACAAAGGGTAGATGATGCGGGTATAGAAATCATTGAAGCAAGAATAACTTATCTTGCTTACGCACCCGAAATTGCAGCGGTAATGTTGCAACGTCAACAAGCGTCTGCTATTATAGATGCAAGAAAGATGATAGTAGACGGTGCGGTTGGTATGGTTGAAATGGCGCTTGAAAAATTAAGCGAAAAGGAAATCGTAAACCTTGACGAAGAAAGAAAAGCGGCAATGGTAAGCAATCTTCTCGTAGTTCTTTGTGGTAACCGTGATGCACAACCTATCGTAAATTCAGGAAGTTTATATTGATATGAGTGATAACGGCAAAAAACAAATACCATTAAGGGTATCAGAAAAACTATTTGACGCAATCGCAAGTTGGGCGGAAGATGATTTTCGCTCGATTAACGGGCAGATAGAATATCTTTTGACCGAGTGCGTTAAACAAAGAAAAAAGAACGGCAAATACGTTGGCGAAGAGATTGATAAACCGCTTGAAATAGAACTTGGCGACACAAAAAACAAATAAAATAAAAGGCGTTTGCAACAGCAAACGCCTTTATGGTTTTAAAATCCCTATTGACAAAATGGTATTTGTACCGTATAATGGAAATATAAAATCAAGGGGGTAAAGTATTATAAATAAAATTATAAAAACGGCAGTTGTTGTGTTATTGATTTTTTCTTTTACGCTCGGTGGTTGTTGGACAAGTTGTTCGGCTGTCCCGACAGGTTCAGGCAGAATTTATACAGACAATAACTATATAAGCGAATATACCCCAGAACAGCACATTGAGCGGATATCTGAAATTTTTGAAAAGTATAAGGAAAAATATAGCGAGGCATTGAAAATAAGAGATTATGACATATATATCGTTTATTCGTTTGACGATAAACCAGAGTTTTTTTTGATGGAGTTTTTTTGGGAGAATTTTATAAATGTTGACAAAATAAAAACTTTCTATAGTCATATGGTGGGAATTATATATCACGACCAATATTATTATGCAACTTCTGGTTTGACTGACTTTGGAATGGATTTGGGTTTTGGTAATGGGAAAAGTATATATAGCCAACTTGGCGTTTTGGAAAGCGGTAAAAAATTACTTTATAGTGTTGTGGACGTTTACTCAGAGGGGCTTTTTGCCTACGTTGAAGATGGCAAGGTTATGGGAACGGAAATTGAAGAATACGATTATGATAGGTGGGGCTCTGTCGAAATTACCTATAAGGAGTTAAGAGAAATAGAACCAAAAGAATTTCCAGAACTTGTGAAGCGAGAGCCATTTAACGCCAGAAAATTTTGTTACGTAAGATAAAAGATAAAAAGGCTAACGAAAAGAATTTTTCGTTAGCCTTTAACTTTGTGAATTTAATTTAACTTTAATTTTACGGAGTTACTCTGTTAATATCACGGGGGAACATTGTAGTTTCACGCACGTTTTTAGCACCGAGTAAGTGCATGGTTAGTCTTTCTAAACCGATACCGAGTCCGCCGTGGGGTGGAGCGCCGTATTTGTGTAAGAGTAAGTAGGTGTCGAAAAGTTCGGGGTTCATGCCGAGTTTTTTCATTTTTTCTACTTGCATATTGTAGTCGTGTATTCTTTGTCCACCAGAAGTGATTTCTAAGCCCCTAAACAATAGGTCAAATGAAAGTGTGTATTCGGGGTCGGCTGGGTCGTCCATAGTATAGAAAGGACGTTTCTTTGACGGATAGTGTGTTACGAACAAGAAGTCGCTACCTAATTCCTTTTTAGCGTATTTACCCAAAAGTTCTTCTTCTTGCGGGTCAAAGTCTTTCATATCTTGGGGTTGATACTTAAACTTTTTCATTAAAAGTTCTTTTGCGTCCATGAACTTAATTACGGGAACTTCTGTAATTTCAGGAATATCAGCGTGGAGAAGTTCAATTTCTTCTTTATATTCGGTTTTAAGAAGATTCATAATGTATTTAAGTGCGCCCACTTCGGTATTCATAATATCTTCAAACGAATTGATAAAGCCCATTTCAAGGTCCATAGAAGTATATTCGTTTAAGTGCCTACTGGTGTCGTGATGTTCTGCACGGAAAACGGGTGCGATTTCAAACACTCTTTCGTAAACGCCAACAAGCGCTTGCTTGTAAAGTTGGGGAGATTGAGCAAGGAAAACTTCTTTGCCAAAGTAGTCCAACTTGAATATGTTAGTACCGCCTTCTGCACCCGCAAAAACGATTTTAGGCGAGCGGATTTCGGTAAACCCGTTTTTCATAAGATATTCTCTAAAGCCCCTAGCAATACCTTCTTGAACTTTGAAGATAGCACGTTCTTTGGGGTTGCGCATTGAGATAGGGCGCAAATCCAAAACGGTTGAAAGTTGCATATTGTCAAGTTGTTTTTTGTTGATAACGATAGGCAAGCCTTCTGCGGGGAGAGAGAGAATTTCGATATCGTGAATTTGCAATTCGTATCTATCGTTACCTTTAGCGTCTTTACTTGAAACGACTTTGCCGGTTACCTTAACGCAGGCTTCTTCACAAATTTTTTCGTCCCAACGATAAGAAGAAAATTCGGGTGCGTAAACGCATTGAATAGTATCTCTTGCCGTTCTAATAATAACGAAAGAAAAGCCGGTCATTTCACGAATACGGTGAACGTAACCACGAATACTTATAATTTGACCGTCGTAATTTTTAAATTCGGCAAAATCAACCGAATCTTTTTGAATAGTTCCGTTTATTTTTTCCATAATAAACTCCCAGAATAAATTTTTAAGTTGCTTATAATATGATAACTCATTTATAAAATTAAATCAAGTATTTGGTTTAAAAATTATACTATAACGGCTTAAAAAAGAAAAGAAAGTTCAAGTTTATAAAATATGCTTGTCAAAAAACCGTTTATGTGCTAAAATTAAATAAAATCAAAGGAAAATTTACGGAGAAAAAGTTATGAAAATTGCAATTTCAGTTGAATCTACTAACGATTTAACCAAAGATTTACTTAATCAATACGATATAAAGGTAATCCCCTATCAATTCGTTTTAGGTAACGAACTTTATAAAGACGGGGAAATTACAACTAAAGAGATTTTCGAATACGTTGATACTAAAGGCGTTCTTCCTAAAACCAACGCTCTCAATGAATTTGAATATACCGAATATTTTGAAAGTTTGCTTAAAGATTACGACGCAATTGTGCATATTTGTTTGTCAAGTGGTTTAACTTCTTCTTGTCAAAACGCAATCAACGCATCTAAAAACGTTAAAAATACTTTCGTGGTAGACAGTTTGAGTTTATCAACGGGTATCGGTCTTTTGGCTATTTATGCAAGGGAACTTGCTAACGCAGGTGAAGAACCAAGCGTAATTGCTGAAAAGGTTACCGCAAGAATTTCTAAATTGCAAGTAAGTTTCGTTATCGAAAGATTAGATTATCTTTTCAAGGGCGGTAGATGTAATAGTTTGCAATTCTTCGGTGCGAACTTATTAAAACTTCGCCCAAGAATAGTAGTTAAAGACGGTAAAATGACTGCGGATAAAAAATATCGTGGAAATATGGAAAAAGTAGTTTCTAAATATTGCGAAGAAACGCTTTACGAGTTTGATACTCCCGATTTAGAAAGAGTATTTATAACCTACACAACTGCTACGCCTGAAATGGTGGAATCTGCTAAAAAAGCACTTACCGACGCAGGATTTAAGAATATTTACGAAACCCACGCAGGCTGTACTATTGCAAGCCATTGCGGTGGAAACACGCTCGGTATTTTATACTTTAACTACGGAGAATAATTCGTTGCCCTTTTACAAGTTTTTGGGCTATAAGGAGAAAAATGGACTACTCAAAAGTCATAAGCGTCGTATACGAAGCCAGCAAATTTGTTTTTTCTAAAGAGATAAAAGCCGTGAATAAAGACGGAAATCCCAACGATTTCGTTACGGCTGTGGATATTGCTATTAGTGACTTCGTTAAGGCGGAATTGAAAAAAGATTTTCCCGACGTTGGGTTTGTTACGGAAGAAGAAAGAGAACACGCATATGCGAAAAAGTCTTTTATCTTAGACCCGATAGACGGCACTACAAACCTCGTTTTCGACTATAAATTAAGTTCGGTGTCGCTCGCTTATCAAGAAGACGGTCAAGTGAAATTCGGCGTTGTTTACAATCCGTTTAGCAAGGAGTTGTTCTTTGCCATTAAAGGGAAGGGCTCATATTTATACGTTGTGGAAAACGGTTTAGCGGATTTGTTTAATGTAGGTGTAGAAAATTATACTGACAATTGCTTAAAAGTTAGCGATAGAGCGCTTGCAAATTCCATAATCGAATTTGGGGCTAACGTTTCCGACAAGTCACTTGCGGATTTGTCTTTTGAACGTGGAAAAAGGGTATATAAAAACTGCTTGGATTTAAGAAGAACTTGCTCTAGTGCGATTGCCATTTGTTATATTGCGTGCGGGCGTTTGGACGGTTATTTTGAACAAAAATTAAAACCGTGGGATTATGCCGCCGCTACTTTGATTTTAGAAGAAGCGGGTGGGAAATCTTGCGATTTTGATGGGGATAAATTACCGCTTGATAGAAATTCTAGTATAATCTGCGCTAACGCTGTAATATTAGAAGAACTTAAGAAGTTGGTTGTTGGCTGATTATAGTTTTACTAAGGAGAAGGTGTATGAAAGAGATAAAAAACACTACCGCAAACGCCCTATCTGCTATTCACGGCATAACGTTCACTATATTTTTTATTGTGGATAGTGTTTTTAATGAATTTTTATATCCGTTTTTAGAAAGCATAATGCACAAGGCGATTGCTATTGCGCTTACTGCAATTATAGCGGCGGTATTATACTCTATAGTGTTTTTTATTGTGAAATTCGTTTACGATTTTATGCTTAAAAGAAAAAACGAAAAACTTTCTATAGAGGGGACGTGGTATCACGTTCATATTCCGTGCTGTATGGGATTAGAAGATTATTCGTATAATCAATTAAGTTGTGGAACTACTCACGTTACGAGAAACTTGTTTGATTTTACTTTTGTTGGCGATAACTGTAAGTTTACCGTGTACGACGGCGAAATAGTTAGAAAGGACCAAAACGCCACACACTGGTATACTAAAGCGACTAAACTTAGCGACGATAACGATTTTGATATTATTCAAATTTACGAGGCGAGAACGGCTGGCACTCAACAAAGGGAACTTAAAGAATGCCCCTTTTGTAAAAGCCATTTTGAAGAGCCGGTAGTTATTCAAGAGGCGGAAAAATTCCGTCACGGCATACACAAAATAAGCATTATAACTACGGATTCTAAAAAAACAACAATGAAAGCCGAATACTCTGATTGTTATCCATCTTTTAAGAACGGTATGCTTTTATTTTATAGGACGGAGAAAGAAAGGGACGATAGGGTAAAAGAATTTTTCATTTGTGCAAAAATGCAAGCGGAACAAGAAAAAAATAAAATTATTTAGCAAAATCGTTTGACAAGCGAGCGTAATTGTTGTATTATATTAAGGCTTAAAGAAGAAGTGACCCTTCTCGCCGACGGAAATAGTTGCGTTCGGCTCAATACTTTTTTGCGGTTTGCGGTTATGCAAATGTTTGAGTATTTGGGTTGCTTATATGGTTAAGCAACCCATTTTTTTCGTTATGTAAGGGTTAAATCCCTTCGTGAAATATTATTGAGAGGTAAAAAACCATTAAAAAGGAACATTTTATTAACGCAGAGATTCGTGATAGAGAAGTTCGTCTTATAGGCGAAACGGGTGAACAACTCGGTATCGTATCTTCTAAAGAAGCGTTAAGAATCGCAGAAGAAGCAGGACTTGACTTGGTGAAAATTTCGCCTAACGCAAATCCGCCCGTATGTAAAGTAATGAATTACGGGAAATATCTTTTTGAACAAAAAAAGAAAGCAAAAGAAGCCAAAAAGAACCAAAAGGTTGTGGAAATCAAAGAAGTTGGCTTGTCAATGACCATTGACGTTGGCGACCTTAACATTAAGGCAAAGCAAACTCAAAAGTTTTTGACGGCGGGCAACAAGGTTAAAATTTCCATAAGACTTCGTGGTAGACAAATGGCACACGCAGAACTTGCGCTTGACGTTATGAAAAGATTTTTTGAATTAGTCAAAGAAGTTGGCGTTATGGAAAAACCACCGCTTACCGAAGGCAGGAACATTTGGATGATGCTTGCCCCAGCGAAAGCGTAAATTAAATTTAGAAAAAACAAACGGAGGATATAGATATGCCTAAAATGAAAACCAAAAGTGCGGCTAAAAAACGTTTCAAAGTAACCGCGACCGGCAAGATTAAAAGAGCTTGTTCGGGTAAAAACCACATTCTTACCAAGAAAGATAGAAAGAGAAAGAACCGTCTTTGCGCTGGTGCGTACGTAGACACCACTCAACAAAAGACCGTTCAAACGCTCATTTACAACAAGTAAGCAAAAGGAGATTGAATTATGCGTATTAAAAGAGGAGTTAACGCTGTTAAAAAGCGTAGAAAAATTTTAAAACTTGCTAAAGGATACTTTGGTGGAAGAAGTAAAAGATATAGAGTAGCACGTGAAGCCGTAATGAAAGCTCAACTTTACGCTTACGTTGGTAGAAAGGCGAAAAAGAGAGATTTCCGTTCACTTTGGATTGCAAGAATTAACGCTGCTGCAAGACTTAACGGTCTTTCATACAGCAAATTGATGTTCGGCTTGAAGAAGGCTGGCATTGAACTTAACAGAAAAGTTCTTGCTGAAATTGCTGTTTCAGACGCAGCTGCTTTCACCACTCTTTGCGAAAAGGCAAAAGCAAGCATCTAAATTATAACACTTAAAGCCTACCTTGTATAAGATAGGCTTTATTTGAGATTATGCATTATGTGTAATCTAACAAAAATAGTATGATAACATCAAAACAAAACTCTCTAATTAAACAAATTCGCTCGTTAGCGGATAAAAAGTTTCGTGATAGGCTTAACCAGTATATAGTTGAAGGCGTTAAACTCGTAAAGGAAGCGCTTGCGCTAAATTTGCCCGTTATTGCCGTGGTAGGAACGGAGAGTGTGCTTGCAAATCTTTCCACACAGGGAGTAAGAGTTGAAAGCGTTTCTCAAGAAGTTTTTGAGTATATTACCACGGAAGTAACTCCACAAGGCGTGCTTGCAATTATAGAAAAGCCAAAGGAAGAAAAACTTTCGGTTAAGGATAGTTGTATTCTTTTAGACGGCGTTGCAGACCCGTCTAATATGGGTGCTGTAATTAGAACTGCCGTTGCATCTGGTTACGATACCGTGTATATGACCGAAGATTCGGCAGACCCCTTTTCGCCAAAAGCGGTTAGAGCCAGTATGGGTGGGGTTTTCCGCATTAAAACAGTACGTGCAAATAGAGAAGAATTGATTTCTTTGATAAATTTACCTATAATCGTTGCGGATATGAACGGAGAAAATCTTTTTGAATGTGATTGCCCTAAAGAATTTTGTTTAGTAATCGGCAATGAGGGACACGGCGTTAGTAAACAGTTGAGAGAAAGAGCGTATAAAACCGTGAGTATACCTATGCAAAACGATATGGAAAGTCTTAATGCGGCCGTTTCTGCAGGGCTTTTGATGTACACGCTAAAAAATAGAGTTTTATAATAATTACCTAGGATTTAAGGAGAAAAAATATGTCAGGACATTCCCATGCGGCGAATATCGCCGTAAAAAAGGCAAAAACTGATGCTGCAAAAGGTAAAATCTTTACGAAAGTTGGTAGAGAAATTGCCGTTGCGGCAAAAAGCAATCCCGACCCAAACACCAACAGTAAATTAGCAGACGCTATTGCAAAAGCAAGAGCGGTAAATATGCCCAACGATAACATTAAAAGATGTATTGCAAAGGCTGCTGGCGAACTTTCGGGTGATAATTACGAAGAATTGACTTACGAAGGTTACGGCCCTGCGGGAAGTGCCGTTATCATAAAGGCGCTTACCGACAATAAAAACCGTACGGTAGATTACGTTCGTACTGCAATGAGAAAGCACGGTGGCTCACTTGGTAACTCTGGTTGCGTTTCTTTCACTTTCTCTAACACGGGCGTTATCGTTATTGAAAGAACGCCTGCGCTTGACGAAGACCAAGTTATGGAATACGCTTTAGACGCTGGTGCGGATGATTTTATCGTTGAAGACGACGCTTTCGTTGTGAACACTTCGGTTGCAAATTTTTCAACCGTAAGAAAATATCTTGAAGACAAAGGACTTAACTTCTTCTCTGCGCAAGTGGAAATGTTACCGCAAAACAAAATTACGTTGTCGGCAGAAGATTTAGTTAAATTCAAGAAACTCGTTGATGCACTTGAAGACCTTGACGACGTTCAAAACGTATATCATAACGTAGATTTACCCGACGAGGACGAAGAATAATTTTATAACCCTGTATAAATTTGCCTTACTTGCCTATACTTAAAGTATCGGCGGTAAGGTGATTTTTTTAATAATGATTATCCGCAAATTACCGTTAAATTACTGCCGTTAAAATATTTCCGTTTTATACGGCAGTTGAATACTTTTTAATTTTTGTTAAAATTTCCCTTCACTCCGTATCAAATCGGAGTGGGAAAGGGGTTTTGTAACCCCTTTTTCTTTTACATTTTAGGAAATTTAAAAAAATTAAGATATTTTCAATAAAAATGTGATAGAATAAAGAAAAGAAGGCTTAGGAGGAAAATAATGAAAAAGTTTTTCCATAGATTTACAGCGTCGCTTGTCGTTTTAATTTTGGTTTTATCTTTTGCAGGTTGTCAAATGTTTGAAAAACCAGAAAATACTGGTGGTAACGACGTTCCCGATTCAGTAGTTTCTGCACAATCTGTAGTTTTCAAAACGCAGGCGAAAGAAACAAGAAAAGAACTTACCCGCACGGAAGCCGTTAAAATGGTAGAGCGTTCGGTGGTTGCTATCGAAATGAAATATGAAAGTTCAACTTCTTATGGTTCGGGTGTTATAGTTGACATAGAAGACTCTATAGAAAACGAATTTTATATTTTAACCGCACATCACGTTATTGCTAACGGTGGGAATATAACCATTTACGTTCCCGACGTAAATACTAGAAATTTTACTGACGAAGACTATCAAGATAGGTTTGCGTTTAAGGGGGTAATCGACAACGTTATACACACCGATAAAGCAGTCACCTTAGTTGGTGGCGACTCCGAGTCTGACGTTGCCGTTCTAAAACTCAATCTTGAAGGGACTAACGTTCTACCGACTGAAATAGTTGCATCAGATTTGCCACACGCTGATTATTCAATGAGCCGTGGCGAAAGTGTGTTTGCAATAGGAAATCCAAGTGGTAAATTGCCTATGAACGTTTCTGCGGGCATAATTAGTTATTTAGATAGAGAAGTGTACTTGAACGAAGTTGGGTACATGTCGCTCGTTCAAATTGACGTGCAAATAAATCACGGCAGTTCTGGTGGCGGTTTGTTTAATCATTACGGTGAACTTATTGCCATAACAAACTCTGGCAACGAATCTTACGACGGAATAAACTATGCAATTCCGCACAAGGCGACTTATACTGAAGTTGACAACGGATTCGTTAATATTGCAAGCCAACTCATAGGCACTAAAACCGCAAGCAATTACGGTTACGTTTCAGGAAGATGGGCGCTTGGTATTGTTACCACGCAAAAGTCTAACAGTTATACTGGTGGTACTTACGTTGAACTTAAATCTATCGTAGAAGGTGGAAACGCTTATTTAAGCAACCAAGCAAATCCCGACACCGCACTTAAAGCGGGAGATATAATTACTAAGGTAATTTATTATCAAGGCACGGATAAAAAGGAAGTAAATATTGACTCAACTGCAAGTTTGTCTTCTGCCGTTTACACTATGAAAAAGTATCTAAAATTAGGCGATACCGTTACCATAGTAGTAGATAGACCTGTTAACAATTATAGGTCAGAACAAATAACTAGCCAAATCAAACTTGAAGTTCAAAATATTTTCTGCAACACTAACGCTACGCCATCTATAGCGTAACTAAAATCAATAAACGACACAAATTAAAAGGCGGTGAAATCACCGCCTTTATTTTTACGCTTTTCATTGACTTTTTTGCCAAATTAAAGTAAAATAATATAGATATGATAATAGTAGGCTTTGACCCGGGGTTGGCAACGCTAGGCTACGGGGTAATTTCAACAGATAAACGCTCTAAACCGGAGATGATAGATTATGGCATAGTTTCTACTCCTAAGGAAGAAAACCTTGCCGTCCGTCTTGCTATGATCGAAAAGGGTGTTAAACAAATTATAGATAAATATAAGCCTGATGAAATTGCTATAGAAGAACTATTCTTTGCTAAAAACGTTAAGACGGGTATTGCCGTTGCGCACGCTATGGGTGTTATTCTTTTAACGGCAATAAAAGAGTGTGGAAAGATTTTTGAATACACGCCTTTGCAAATTAAGCAAGCACTTACAGGTTACGGTAGGGCGGAAAAAATCCAAATCCAGCAAATGGTTAAAACAATGCTTAAATTAAAAGGAATACCACGTCCGGACGATGCGGCGGATGCTTTGGCAGTTGCGCTTTGCCCTGCGCAAACGAATAAATTAGGCGGATTATTCAGTATATAGGTGAGATATGATAGGTTACGTTAAAGGAAAAGTTTTATCCTTATCAAACGGAGTGGTACTACTCGAAAATAACGGAATAGGTTACGAAATTACCTGTTCAGCATCTGTTTATCAAAAACTTGCTGACGATAAAGCGGGGGAAGTTTACACGTATTTAGCGGTTAGAGAAGACGACCTTTCTCTTTACGGATTTATAAGTCCGGAAGAAAAAAATATGTTCTTAAAACTAATCTCGGTTTCGGGCGTAGGTCCAAAAATGGGTATTACCGTTTTATCGAATATGAAACTTTCCGATTTAGCCTTGAAAATTGCTACGAGCGACGTAAAAGGGCTTTCTGCAATCAATGGGCGAGGGAAAAAGACGGCGGAGCGCATTATTTTAGAACTTCGGGAAAAGATTACGGCGGATAGCGAAGAAGTTGTTTCTCAAACAAAACTGCCCGAAAAAGACAATCAAGTTAACGACGATGCGGTTATCGCACTTATGAGTTTAGGGTTTACCAAAACCGAATGCGTGAAAGCGGTTAAACAAGCAACCGAGTTCGGTGCAAAAACGATAGAAGAAGTTATTTCTTACGCTATAAGGAACATTAAGTAGGATATGGAAGAAGAAAGATTAGTTACAAGCACCTGCAACGAGTTTGACGGGGATATAGAAAACGTACTCCGCCCAAAATCTATGGACGGTTACGTCGGGCAAGACAAGGTTAAAGACAACCTTGCCGTTAGTATTGCCGCAGCAAAAATGAGAGAAGATGCGTTAGACCACGTTTTGCTTTACGGGCCTGCGGGGTTAGGTAAAACCACCCTTGCGCACATTATCGCAAACGAACTTGGCACGGCGTTAAAGATTACTAGTGGACCTGCTATTGAAAGAGCGGGCGATTTAGCGGCTATTTTAACCAACCTTAACGAGCACGACGTATTGTTTATAGATGAAATTCATAGATTAAATCATAACGTAGAAGAAATCCTTTATCCTGCAATGGAAGACTATACCCTTGACTTTATCATAGGAAAAGGCCCGTCTGCTAAAAACGTTCAGTTGCCCTTACCTAAATTTACACTTATAGGCGCAACGACCAAAGCGGGTATGTTATCTTCGCCTTTGCGTGATAGGTTTGGCGTTATTTGTAGATTAGAAACCTATTCAACCGAAGAACTTAAAGAGATAGTAGAGCGTGCGTCCAAAATGCTCAATCTTAAAATTCAGCCTAAGGCGGCGGAAGAAGTTGCAAAACGTAGCCGTGGGACACCACGTATTGCAAATAGATTGTTAAAGAGAGTACGTGATTATTCGGTTGTTAAAGGACACGACGAAATTACCGTAGAAGATGCACAAGGCGCACTCAGAATGCTTGAAATAGACCAACTTGGGTTAGATGCGATAGACGTTAAACTTCTTAAATCAATGGCTGAAAAATTCGGTGGTGGACCGTGCGGATTAGACACGCTTGCCGCAACAATTAACGAAGACGGAAACACTATTGAAGACGTTTACGAACCGTATTTATTACAACTTGGATTTATAGCAAGAACACCACGTGGTAGAGTATTGCTTTCTCGTGGTTACAAACATATAGGACTTACCCCGCCTGCAGGAAAATTAGAACAATATTCTATTTTTGAAAAGAAAGATGAAAACGAGTGATTTTGATTATTATTTGCCCGAACGATTGATAGCGCAAACCCCCGTTGAGCCGAGAGATTCTTCTCGCTTGCTCGTTTACGATAGGGCGCAAGACAAGGTTTATCACGAACGGTTTTTCGATATTAAGAAATATCTTAAAAAAGGGGACGTGTTAGTCCGTAACAACACCCGTGTTTTGCCTGCACGTATGTTTGGCTATACCCCAAACGGCGGAAAGGTAGAAGTCTTATTGCTGAAAAGATTTAACCTAACCGATTGGGAAGTTTTGGTTAAGCCCGGAAAGAAAGCAAAGCCAGGCGCAACTTTGGTTTTATCAAACGAACTTTCTTTAACCGTACTTGAAACTATAGAAGAAACGGGCAGTAGAAAGGTTAGATTTACATTCGACGGTGTGTTTGAAGATATTATTTCTAGGTTAGGTGAAATGCCCTTACCGCCATATATAACTGAAAAACTTGAAAATAAAGAGCGATATCAAACGGTTTACGCCAAAGTGGACGGCTCTGCCGCCGCACCGACTGCAGGTTTACATTTTACCGATAAACTTAATCAAGAACTTCTTGATATGGGCGTAGAGATTGTTGACGTGTTGTTACACGTTGGGCTTGGCACTTTCCGTCCTGTAAAAACAGACGACATTTTATCTCATCATATGCACTCGGAATATTACGAGATAAGCGAAAAATCAGCCGATAAAATAAACAAGGCAAAAAAAGAAGGGCGCAGGGTTATAGCGGTCGGAACAACTAGCGTTAGAACCTTAGAAAGTGCGACGGACGAGAACGGCTTTGTTAAACCGATTAAAGATAATACTGAAATTTTTATTTATCCTCCTTATAAATTTAAGTGCGTAGATGCGTTAATAACAAACTTTCACTTGCCCAAATCAACTTTAGTAATGTTAGTTTCTGCGCTTTCAACCAGAGAAAAAACTCTTGAATTATACAAAACGGCAGTTGATATGGAATATCGGTTTTTCTCGTTCGGGGATAGTATGTTCATTTTATAAATTACTAATTAAAATTTATCAAATTGCAATTTTTATAATTATGGAAAAATTTTATTACGAACAAATTAAACAAGATAGCAAAACGGGGGCACGTGCTGGTATATTGCACACGCCACACGGCGATATTTTAACGCCAACTTTTATGCCTGTTGGTACGCAAGCGACGGTTAAGGGGGTAACTCCTCAGTCGCTTAAAGACGCCAACTCTCAAATAATTTTGGCTAACACGTATCACTTGTATATGCGCCCCGGTGACGAAATAGTAAAAAAAGCGGGCGGTTTACACAAGTTTATGGCTTGGGATAGACCTATTCTTACCGATAGTGGTGGGTTTCAGGTTTTTTCGCTTGCTAAACTTAACAAGATTAAAGACGACGGAGTGTATTTTAATTCTCACGTAGACGGAAGTTTGCATTTTATTACACCCGAAAAGGCAATAGACATTGAGAATAATTTAGGTGCGGATATTATAATGGCGTTTGACCAATGTTCGCCTTACGGTGCGGACTACGCCGACTCTAAAATTGCAATGGAAAGAACGCTTAAATGGCTTGACAGGTGTTATAATCATCATAAAAACCCAGAACAAGCGTTATTTCCTATCGTGCAAGGTAATATGTTTAAGGATTTGCGTGCAATTAGTCTTAAAGAGACAATACCTTATGCAAAATACGGCATAGCAATAGGTGGGTTATCGGTTGGCGAGCCTAAAAATATAATGTACGACATTATGGACGGTATGCTTGATTACTATCCAACGCATATTCCAAGATACCTTATGGGCGTAGGAAGCCCCGACTGTCTTGTTGAAGGTATGCGCCGTGGTATAGATATGTTTGACTGTGTGTTGGCTACTCGTGTTGGTAGAAACGGCACGGCTTTAACCGAAAACGGGAAAGTGGTAGTTAGAAACGGTGCATATCGTGAAGATTTTACCCCGCTTGATGAAAATTGTGATTGTTACGCTTGCAAAAATTATACAAAGGCATATTTACGCCACATGATTAACGTTGGCGAAATGATGGGCGGTATGATGATTAGTTTGCACAACATTACCTACTTAAACAGACTTATGACTAAAGCAAGAGAAGCAATACTTCAAGACTCGTTTAGCGAGTTTGCAACCGAGTTTTATAGAAAAACGGGGGATACTTATCCTAAATTTAATTGACGGATTTTATCGAAAGTGAAAAAAGATACGAAATCACTTGATTTTAATGATAAAATAATTTACAATATCTATATAAACAAAAACAAATAAACCTTAAAGGAGATAAACAATTATGTTGTTTTGGAATTTACTTGCAGATGAACAACAAACCTCTGACCCCACCCTTTCTTATATAATTATGGGTGTACTTATTATTGCTATTATCGGTCTTTTCGTATGGCAATCTATAAGTGGAAAGAAAAAGCAAAAAGAAGCAATGGAAATGGTTAATTCGTTAAAAATCGGTGATAGAGTTAAAACTATCGGTGGAATTTGCGGATTCGTTGCACAAATTAACGATGCGGAAAATACTTTCGTTTTGGAAACTGGTCTTGAAGAAAACAAATGTTACGTTAAGTTTGACAAGGGCGCTATTTATCAAACTGCACCTGCTCAAGGCAACGCTAATCCCGCTCCTGAAAAGAAAGTAGAAGAAAAGGTAGAAGAAAAAGCAGAAAAAGTGGAAGAAAAGGCAGAAGAAAAATAAGCCTTAACTTAAAAAAGTAATATCTAAAACCCCCGATGCATATTTTTAATAGTGCAAAGGGGGTTTTTTATGAGTAAAGATAGAGAAAACGGTTTTTTTCGTTCGGTAATAAAAGGGGTTTTTAGTACGGTAATTATAACGCTCGTTAGCGTTTTAATATTTGGCGTGGTTATAAAAATTGCCACCTTAAACGGTGGGGTGATAAAAGCGGTAAATCAGTTTATAAAAATGGTTTCAATTTTCTTAGGTTGTATGATTTCTGTGCGTGGAAACGCAGGGCTCTTAAAAGGCGGGTTAACGGGAATTTTATCAACCGTTGCCGTGTACACGATTTTTTCTTTGCTTTGCGGAGAAACAAACTTTGGTTTAGCCTTTATTTTAGACCTTGTTTTCGGTTTAATAATCGGCGCAATTTCCGGCATTATCTCGGTTAATACCAAAAAAGATTGATATAAGAAAAATAAAAAACGGCGTTATAATAAACGCCGTTTTATCTTAAATTAACCAGTCGCCGTCAAGCATAAGCGGAACTTTTGTTCCGTCTTTTTTTATACCTGTAACCACAAGGTCGGGCGTTCCTATCATAAAGTCAACGTGTTCTGCAGAATCGTTTACGCCAAGACTTTCTAACTGCTTTTTAGAAAGTTTATCGCCGTCTAAAACGGTGGTGGGGTAAGCCTTGCCTATTGCTAAATGGCAACTAGCGTTTTCGTCAAATAAAGTGTTAAAAAATAGTAGATTGCTTTTTGCGACGGGGGAGTTTTTGCCGATTAACGCAATTTCGCCTAGCCGTTTAGTTCCTTTATCCGTTTCAATTAGTTGTTTTAGCGTTTCATAACCCTTTTGAGCGTAAAAATCCACAATTTTCCCTTGCTTAAAGGTGATGGAAAAATCGTCTATAATTTGTCCGTTTTCGCATAGCGGTAATGCAGATTTTACCACGCCGTCAACTTTTAAGCGGTGGGGAGCGGTAAATACTTCTTCGGTGGGAAGATTTGCAACGAAACCAACTCCGTCTTGCGCCTTTTCTTTTGCCGAAGTCCATATATGGTTGTCACAAAGTCCAACCGTTAAGTCTGTGCCGATTGAGTTCTTGAAATGAATATACTCAAAGTTAGAAGAATTTAGAAATCCCGCACGCTTTTCTAAAGTTGCGATATGCTCTTGCCAAGTGCTTAAAGGATTTTCTTGGTCAAGGCGCATAGTTTTAATTATGGCGTTTGAAAGTTCTTCTTCAGGATTTTCAGCATTTGGGAAAATTTGTTTTGCCCAAGCATAAGTGGGAACGGAAACCACGCACCAACGAATTTTATTTGCCATAATCGCATCAGAATATTTTTTAAGCGCCTTACTTCTCGCCTTATATATTTCGCCTATTTTTTGTGCGGATATATTCTTAAAAGCAGAAGGGTCTTCGGCTGATACCGCCACGTAACAAAATCCCTTTTCCACTAAATAGTTTTTACTGTCAACGTACCATTTAGGGATATCGGTAAGAACGTCTAAAGACGCATTTTCATAATTCAATTTATCAATGTTTTGCGCACTCCAACGCACCTGCACAATTTTTGCGCCCGCTTCGTAACCCGCTTTGGTAAGCGCTTCTGCAACTTGGTATTTTTCTACAGGACAAATGATTTCTAATCCTTGTCCCTTTTGTAAGTTAACGCCTATATTTATAACTAGTCGTGCGTAGTTTTCTAAAACTTTACCGTCAATCATATTTTCACCTTTTTGATAAGTTAAGTTTATTATAAATTAGAAAACGGTTTAAGTCAAGCAAAGAAAGGTGCGAAATTAGTCGAAAAATACCCTAAAAAAAGAGTTTTTTAGTGCAAAAATCAAGTCAAATAATGTAAAAATAAACTTTGGTCTTGACTTTTTAAACCATTTATAATATAATAATTATTTGTAGGAAACTGTAGGGAGCGGGTATGAGCGTTTTAAGTAATATATCCTTGCCGTCTGATTTGAAAAATTTAGACGATAAACAATTAAATCAATTAGCGGAAGAAATTCGCCAAAAGATTTTAGAAACCACTTCTAAAAACGGCGGACACCTTTCTTCTAATTTGGGTATAGTTGAAACGACTATTGCTCTTTATCACGTTTTTGATTTTCCTAAAGATAAACTTATTTTCGACGTTGGACATCAATGTTATGCTCATAAAATTTTATCGGGCAGAATGGAGCGCTTTGATAGTTTGAGAAAGGACGGCGGAATTTCTGGTTTTCCAAGCATTAGCGAAAGTGAGTACGACGCTTTTGGTGCGGGACACGCAGGCACGTCTATTTCTGCTGGGCTTGGTTTCTGCTCAGCTCGTGATGCGCTTAATGAAGATTACACGGTTATCAATTTAGTGGGGGATGCATCTATCGTTAACGGGCTTAATCTCGAAGCCATTTCAATGTCCACTAAAAAGCCAAAAAATTATTTAGTTGTATTAAACGATAACGGTATGTCTATTTCAAAAAACCAAAATGGATTTTATCGCTATCTTTCTAAAAAAACAACAAGACGTGGTTATCAAGGCGGAAAGCGTGCCATTAAAAAAATATTCGGTCAGTCTTTTATAACACGTGGATTAGCTAAGTTTAGAAATTTTATAAAAAGGGTTATCGGTGGCGGTAATTACTTTGAAAATCAAGGGTTTAAGTACGTTGGCGTGGTTGATGGCAACGATATAAAAGAGTTGGTAAAACAACTTAAACAAGTTAAAGTTTTATTAAAAGACAGGTCTGTGTTTTTGCATATTAACACGACCAAAGGCAAAGGTTTTGAAAAGGCGGAAGAACGTGCGGACGTTTACCACGGCGTTGGCGAAAACCTTAAAGCAGATTGCGGTAGTTTTGCAAAAACGCTTGGAGATAAAATCAACTCGCTTATAGATAACGATAAAAAAATAATGGCTATTACCGCTGGGATGAAAGCGGGTACGGGGTTATTTTTAGTAGAAGAAAAATACAAGGAAAACTTTGTGGACGTTGGCATTGCGGAAGACTTTGCCGTTGTAAACGCATGTGGTATGGCGCTTGGTGGATTAAAGCCGATAGTTGCTATTTATTCAACCTTTTTACAGCGTGCTTACGACCAAATATTGCACGACGTATGTATGCAGAATTTACCCGTTGTTTTTTGTTTGGATAGAGCGGGTGTAGTTGGTAGCGACGGTAAAACGCACCAAGGAGTGTTTGATTTAAGTTATCTTACTCATTTGCCGAACATGACCGTGCTTGCACCATCTTGTTGTAAGGAGTTAGAAATGGCATTAGACTATGCGCTATCGCTAAAATCTCCCGTTGCAATACGCTATCCAAAGAACCAAGTGGGTGATAGACCTATATTAAGTTTTAGCGACGGGCTTTGGGAAACGGTTAAAGAAGGCAAGGATGCAGTTATTTTGGCGGTAGGTCCAAAAATGCTTGAAATAGCACAAAAATGTGCGGAAAAAGACCAAAGTTTAGGCGTTATAAACGCAAGGAGCGTTAAGCCTTTATGTTCAAAAACGCTTGATGAAATATCGAATAAGATAATCGTTACGCTTGAAGAAAATAGCGTTTTAGGTGGTTTCGGAAGTCTAGTTAACGGCTATTATAATAGTAAAGGCGTTAAAGCACGTGTGCATAATTTGGGGATTAAAGATTGTTTCGTTGAGCACGGCTCGATAGATGAACAACTGAAAAATAACGGGTTAACCGTAGAAGGGGTAGAGCGGATTATTTCTGCTTATAGGGAAAATGAATAAGATTTTAAAGATTTTGGCTTATGCTATTGCAGACGCTGTTTGTGTAGTAGTTGCGTGGATATTTTCTGCGCTTATTGCAAGTTTTCCGTTTATGGAAAACGGCGCACTCGTATATATGTTCGTTGCCGTTGCACTCGTACTAATATGCAATTTTGTTTTGCGTGTGTATTTTATTATGTGGCATTATGCAGGCACGGCTGCTGCAATAAGACTATTAGGCACTTGCGCCGTTTACGGCGTCTATGTGGTAATCGTGTCGGTGTTAGTAGAGAATGCGAGAATTGAGTGGGCTATAATAAACGCAGGGTGCTTTTTAGTTTTTACTTCTGGATTAAGATACGCAATAAAACTTATATACGGAATAATAAACCACAACAAAATTAACGTGGCGAAAGTTAACAGAAAAAGGGTTATGGTTATAGGTGCGGGTAGTGCGGGCAACGTATTGATAAACGAAATGAACGTTTCCGAAAGAACACAAAGACTTCCCGTATGCGTGATAGACGACGATAAGAATAAAATAGGTAGATACGTTGGTGGGGTTAAGGTCGTTGGCGACACCAGCAAAATCGTGCATTTTGTAGAAAAATATCAAGTAGAAGAAATAATAATCGCAATGCCGTCGGTAAATAAGGCAACTATTAACAAGATTGTTGAAGAGTGTCAAAAAACCAAGAAAACGGTTAAAATTTTACCGGGTATTTATCAGTTTGCTAATGGGCAAATTGACGTTTCAAACGTTAAACCCGTTAGTATTAGCGACCTTTTAGGCAGAGAGCAAATAAAGGTTAACCTAAACGAGATTATGGGTTATATCGAAGGTAAAATCGTTATGGTAACGGGTGGCGGTGGCTCTATCGGTAGCGAACTTTGCCGTCAAATTGCAGAACATAATCCGCAAGAATTAATTATTTTAGACATTTACGAAAATAATGCGTACGATATTCAACAAGAACTCGTTAGAAAATTGCCTAATCTTAAACTGACCGTACTTATAGCAAGCGTTAGAGATGAAAGTAAGATAGACAAGGTGTTTGCTAAATATAAACCGCAAATCGTTTTCCATGCGGCTGCGCATAAACACGTTCCGCTTATGGAAACCAGTCCCAACGAAGCTGTTAAAAATAACGTTGGTGGAACTTATAACGTTGCTAATATTGCGGGTAAATACGGGGTTGAAAGGTTTATACTTATAAGCACGGACAAGGCTGTAAACCCAACTAATATTATGGGAGCAACCAAGCGTATTTGCGAAATGATTATTCAAACAATGGATAAAAAATACGATACGGATTTTGTTGCCGTTCGCTTTGGAAACGTTTTAGGCTCTAACGGTTCGGTTATTCCCCTTTTCAAAAAGCAGATAGAAGAAGGCGGGCCTATAACTGTTACGCACAAAGATATCGTTCGTTATTTTATGACCATACCAGAAGCGGTAAGTTTAGTTTTACAAGCGGGCGCTTATGCTAAGGGCGGTGAAATTTTCGTTTTAGATATGGGCGAACAAGTTAAGATTTACGACTTGGCTGTAAAAATGATAAAATTAAGCGGATTTGAGCCGTTTAAGGATATAGATATAAAAATTACCGGTTTGCGCCCGGGCGAAAAACTTTACGAAGAAAGACTTATGGGCGAAGAAGGGTTAAGTAAAACTGAAAATAAAAAGATTTCCATAGGTAAGCCCTTGGAAATCGACGCTGAAATGTTATATAGCAAGATTGAAGAATTGTTAGTAGAAGCAAAGAAAGAAACGGACAAAATGAAAGAACTCGTGCACGAATTAGTGCCTACTTACAAAATTGACTATAGAAATTAAAGTTATTAAACTTAAAGAATAAGGGTAGCCTTTGGGCGCCCTTTTCGTTTTCTAAGCCAACAACGGTTATCATTAGTGTAAGGTAAATTAGAACAACGTTAAAATCGCCGTTGTCAACGAGCGCATATAAGGCAAAAGCGATAAGCCCAATAAATGCAAAAAATCCAATTTCCGTGTCGTTTTTAAGCAGTTTTTCCGCTCTACAATAATATAAAAAAGCGTATGAGATTAAACCTATAATTCCCGTTGTTGAGCCGACTTGCACGAGTGTAGAGTGAAAATAGGTTTCGTAATCATTTAAGTTGGCAAGATAAGCCCGCCCGATACCTGCGCAGAAAATCGGGTTTTCGAAAAACATATCAAGCCCTCTTTGATATAAAACGATACGCCCGTTTCCGTGTAAGGTTCTT
>JAGCIP010000107.1 GCA_017648525.1 Clostridia bacterium | reverse complement strand
ACACTTTTTATTTTTATCTAAATCACAGATATCGCACTCCCCACAATTTGTACATTCTCTATCATATAGTTCGCATTTTTTAGCCATATACTCACCTATTTCCTTCTTTTTTATATATTATAACACATTAAATCGAATATACAAACAATTTTTATTAAAAATATACAAACATTTGTTTGACTTTGTGTTTTATTTGTGGTAAAATTTTAATATGAAAAAGTTAAATGATAAAGTAAAACAAGTCTACGATTTTACTGTCGCATATATCGACAATAATGGTTTTCCACCCTCCGTGCGTGAAATTTGCAGTAAATTGAATATTAAATCGACTGCAACGGCGTATTCTTATTTGGAAAAATTAAAAACAATGGGCTTGCTTGAAAAATCGCCCATGAAAAAGCGTGCAATTGCTATTCCAAATCGCCAGTCAAAAGAGATAAAAAGCGTTCCTTTTGTTGGTACTATTAGTGCGGGCTCACCAATCTTAGCGGTTGAAAATCTAGAAGGCTACTATACCCTTCCGGAAGATTTTGTTGTTGATGGTGATGAGTTTGCGCTTAGAGTTCAAGGCGACAGTATGATTAACGCCGGTATACTTAATAACGACATAATAATTGTTAAACAAAGAAATACTGCGTTAAATGGTGAAATTGTTGTTGCTCTTATTGACGATAGTGCGACTGTTAAAAGGTTTTATAGGAAAAGCAACAAGATAATCCTACACCCCGAAAATGATACTATGCAAGATATGGTCTTTGACAACGTTAAAATTCTTGGGATAGTTAAAGGTTTAATAAGAAAATTTTAATAAATATTAGTGAAAAATCACCCGAAAGGGTGATTTTTTTATAATTTCATATTCTTTAGTGCGATTTTACAATGTTCGTAAGTTAAACCACCTTGCACGTATGCGATATATGGTGGTGTAATCGGCGCATCTGCAGAAAGTTCTATTGACGAGCCTTGAACAAAACAACCAGCGGCCATAATCACTTTGTCGTTATAGCCAGGCATTTCCCACGGCATAGCGTCAACGTGGCTATCTATTGGTGAATTTTTCTGGATACCTTGAATAAAGGATACCAAATCTTTTTCGTTTCCAAACTTAACGGCAAGAATAATATCTCTCGGCAAACTGTTTACTGATGGCGAAGTTTGATAGCCTAATTCATTTAGGACTGCACCAAATAGCATAGAGCCTTTTACTGCTTGTAATACTGTATGTGGAGCCAAAAATAATCCTTGGAAATAGTATTGATACCCGTATGAGTATGAACCAACTTCCCCGCCAATAGACGGCGCAGTCAAGCGATTTTGCACCATTTCAACGTATTTAGCGTCACCGGCAACGTAACCACCCGTCGGAGCAATACCACCGCCAGGGTTTTTTATCATAGAGCCTGCAAGTAAATTGACACCTACTTCTATCGGCTCTCTTTTTTCTATAAATTCACCATAACAGTTGTCTAGCATAATGCAGCCGTTAAAGCCAAGATTTTTGACAAAATTAACAGCGTCTGAAATCTCATCAATAGACATTGCATTTCTCCATGCATAACCTCGTGAGCGTTGCATATAAATCATTTCAGGCATTTTGTTATTTTTAAAATAGTTCGCTATGGCATCTTTATCAATTACGTCGTTTTTTAGTGAAATACAATCAAACTTAACGTTAAAATCCTTAAGTGAGCCGTTGCCCTCGCCAAAAATAACGTCGTTAAGCGTATCGTAAGGCATTCCGGTAATACACAAGACCGAATTACCAGGGCGTAAGACGCCATATAAGCACAATGAAAGTGCGTGTGTGCCAGATACAATAGTTGGCGAACAGATGGCTTGCTCAGCCTTAAAAACGTCAGCGATTACTTTGTTTAAGGTATCCCTGCCTTCGTCACCGTATCCGTATCCCGAAGTGCCGGTAAAATGTCTTAACGCAAGGCGATTTTCTTGAAATGCATTGAGGACCTTTTCTTGGTTAAACAATGCAACGTCTTCGAAATATTCAAATTTTTCTTTTAGTGTTTTTTCACATTTGCAAATTAAGTTATAATCTATCATAAAAAATCCTTAACAATTTGATCTGCTAAGCACCTTGTTTCCATGGGTGCTAAATATTTAATACCATCTAACCTTTTAAAAAAGGTAATTTGTCTTTTGGCATAATGTCTAGTATTAAGTTTAATAACTTCGGCAAGTTCTTCCTTGCTAATTTTTCCATCCAAATAATCACATACTTCTTTATAGCCTATACCTTGCATGCATTGATTTTCACGAGTGATTCCACTTGAAAGCAAAGCCTTAACTTCTTCAATCAAACCGCTATCAATCATCTTGTCAACACGCATGTTT